>JBEGTB010000050.1:0-3321 GCA_041179585.1 Actinomycetota bacterium | reverse complement strand
TAGACCTGGCCAACGCTAGTTAAAACATTATTGAAGCCAAGGTGCTTGGCAATTCGCTGCTCAAGCTCGGCAAGCTTCTTTGAATCCCCGCCCAATAAATCAAGCATGTCTTGGGCTGTGCCAACTGGACCCTTGATGCCACGTAATGGGTAGCGAACAAGTAAATCATCAAGTCTTGCAATCGCAATTAAAAGTTCATCGGCAGCTGATGCGAATCGCTTGCCAAGTGTTGTCGTTTGCGCTGCAACATTATGGCTACGACCAGTTAGGGCAACATCTGAATATCTAACAGCAAGTTCTGCCAATTTTGCAGCTGTTGCAACTGCCTTGATTCGGATGAAGTAAGCAGCTTCTGCAATTTGAAGTTGTTCAACATTCTCAGTTAAGTCGCGGCTGGTCATTCCTTTGTGAATATGTTCAAAACCAGCCAATTCGCAAAATTCTTCAATCCGCGCTTTGACATCATGTCGAGTAACTTTTTCACGATTTGCAATGCTTGCTAAATCAACTTGTCCAACAACTTTTTCATAAGCGCTAATAGCTTCTGCTGGAATATCGATACCTAAATCTTTTTGTGCTTTAAGTACCGCGATCCAAAGGTGGCGTTCAATGGTGATTTTGTTTTCTGGTGCCCAGATATTGTTCATGCCAGTTGAGGCATAGCGTGCAGCTAGAACATTAGGAATGTTTGGTTTGGTCATGGAACCTTAATCTCCCCTTGTGCTGCGGATAATGCAATATCTGTTCGGTGATGTTCACCATTGAACTTAATTGTCTCAACTGCGGCGTATGCACGTCGACGCGCATCACCTAAATCATGGCCAATCGCTGTAACCGATAAAACTCTTCCGCCGTGAACAACCAATGTTCCAGTGTGATCAATGGCAGTTCCTGCGTGATAAACCAGAGCACCTAAACCAGCCGCATCATCAATCCCAGATATTTGAGCGCCGGTTACCGGTGATTCTGGATAACCTTGCGCTGCCATTACTACTGTGACTGCAGACTCTGATTTCCATTTGAGTTCAGGCAATGTATTTAATTTCCCAACTGCCGCAGCCATTAATAATTCACTAAGTGGTGAATCAAGTCTGGCTAAAACTACTTGGGTTTCTGGGTCACCAAACCTTGCATTAAATTCAATAACTTTTATTCCGCGAGCTGTTAAAGCTAAACCCGCATAAAGTAATCCAATAAATGGTGTTCCGCGCTTTGCCATTTCATCGATCATTGGCTGCAAAACATCGCCCTTGACCTGTTCAACTAAATTTTTTGGCGCCCATGGAAGCGGTGTGTAGGCACCCATGCCACCAGTATTTGGACCTTCGTCATTGTTTCCAACGCGTTTGAAATCTTGGGCTGGTGAAAGCGGAACGATAGTTTTGCCATCAGAAATTCCAAACAAACTAACTTCTGGGCCATCTAGATATTCTTCAATTACCACTGCCCCGCCATCTTGGCTATCAATACAAGACATCGCATGGGCAAGTGCTTCGCTGCGATCATTTGTGACCACAACACCCTTGCCTGCAGCCAAACCATCGTCTTTAACAACGTAAGGTGCGCCAAATTTATCTAAAGCAGTTTGGGCTTCTTCCATGGTGACACAAAAAATTGCCTGCGCGGTTGGCACATTTGCAGCATGCATAACTTCTTTTGCAAAGGCTTTACTGCCTTCTAGCTTGGCTGCAGCACTCGATGGACCAAACACAGCAAATCCATTTGCGCGTAAGTCATCGCCAACGCCAACAACAAGTGGCGCTTCTGGACCAATAACAACTAAATCGGCTTGAACTTCTTTGGCAAGTGCCACAACTGCTTTTCCGTCAGTTGCATTTACTGGAATAGTTTTTGCAATTTGAGCGATACCTGGATTACCTGGAGCGCAAAAAACATTTACTTCAGAATCTTTTAGCAAAGTTGCTACGATTGCGTGTTCTCTCGCACCTTGACCGATAACGAGGATTAGCACTTTCCTAAGTTTATTCGTTAATTGAGTCCCTGAACAATTAAAGGCGCTGCGTATGCACGCAGCGCCTTTAAGTTTAGGTTTATTTATCCTTCGTAGTACTTGCCAAGTGCAGCAAATGCTTCATCCAAAATGGCTAAGCCCTCTTTGGCTTCAGTTTCAGATACATTGCATGGTGGAACCACGTGCAGACGGTTGTAGTTAGTAAATGGAAGTAAGCCGTTCTTCTTGCAAGCTGCAATTAGATCAGCCATCGCCGGCGAAGTTCCACCATAAGGTGCGATCATTTCTTTTGTTTCCCGGTTTTTAACTAGATCCAAAGCCCAGAAGGTTCCTAGTCCACGAACTTCACCAATTACCTTGTGACGGTCTTGAAGTTCACGCAAGCCAGGACCAAGGATTTTTTCACCGATCATCTTGGCGTTTTCAACAGTTCCTTCTTCTTTCATGATGTCAATCGTTGCAACGATTGATGCTGTTGCAAGTGGATGACCTGAATACGTCAACCCACCTGGGAAGACTCGTTCATCGAAAGTCTTTGCAATGTGATCACCTATTACAACGCCACCAACTGGAACATAACCGCTGTTGGATCCTTTTGCGAATACGAATAAGTCTGGTTTTACTTTGTAGTGATCGAATGCAAACCATTCACCAGTTCGTCCAAAACCTGCCATGACTTCATCAAGAATTAACAGAATGTCATTGTCATCACAAAGTTTGCGAACCCCAGCTAAATAGCCTGGAGGTGGTGCAAGGATGCCTGCAGTACCAACAACGGTTTCCATGAGAATTGCACCGATTGTTTTAGCACCTTCATATTTAATTACTTCGGCAAGATGAGCTAGCGCACGTTCGGTTTCTTCTTCTTGTGTCTTTGACCAGAAACTTGAGCGGTAAAGATGTGGACCAAAAAAATGTACGTGGCCAGCGGCAAATTCATTCGGCCAACGACGTGGGTCACCAGTTGCAGTAATCGCTGTTGTGGTGTTTCCGTGGTAACTGCGATAGAAACTTAAAATTTTATGTTTATTGGTGTGAAGTCTTGCCATACGAATTGCATTTTCAACAGCATCTGCTCCACCATTTGTGAAGAAGACTTTGTTCATTCCATCTGGTGCAAGATCTGAAATGCGTTTTGCAGCTTCACCGCGCATGTCATTTGCATGTTGTGGTGCAATAGTGGCCAGACGTCCAGCCTGTTCTTGAATAGCCTTAACAAGCTTTGGATGCTGATGACCAATGTTTGTATTAACTAACTGGCTTGAGAAATCTAGATAACGCTTGCCGTCATAATCCCAAACGTAAGATCCTTCTGCTCCTTGAATAAGCATCGGGTTAAGTGCACCTTG
>JBEGTB010000049.1:0-5686 GCA_041179585.1 Actinomycetota bacterium | reverse complement strand
TTGTGCGATCACTAGAACAATTGTTGCGCTACTTGAAAACCATCAGCAAGCAGATGGATCGGTTCGCATCCCAGCTGCCCTTCAGCCATTCCTTGGCGGGGCAACTGAATTTAAACTTGTTAAATAACAATTGCAAAATAAAAAGCCCCCGATTTCTCGGGGGCTTTTTATTTAATTAACAGGATTCTTCAACTTGCGGAAGGTTTGCTAAACCAGCTGCAAATCTTTCATCAGAGACAACTTCATCTTTCATGTTTCCACTCAAGAATTCGTCATAGGCTGCAAGGTCAAAATGACCGTGACCACAAAGAGCAGTAACGATTACTGGTGATTCACCGGTTTCTTTTGCCTTCTTGGCTTCGCGGATTGCCATAGCAATCGCGTGGGTTGGCTCTGGTGCTGGAACGATACCTTCAGTGCGAGCAAATAACACAGCAGCTTCGAAACATTCAGTTTGTGGAACTGCAATTGCATCCATCAAACCAAGTTCATAAATGTGTGAAATAAGCGGAGCCATACCGTGGTAACGCAAACCACCAGCGTGGATTGGATCTGGAATGAAGTCCTTACCGAGGGTGTGCATCTTCATTAGTGGTGTCATACCTGCAGTGTCACCAAAGTCGTAAGCGTAAACGCCACGAGTAAGTGATGGACATGAAGCTGGTTCAACGGCCAAGATGCGTGGATTCATTTTTCCAGCCATCTTTTCGCGAAGGAATGGGAAAGATAATCCACCAAAGTTTGAACCGCCACCAGTGCAACCAACGATTAAGTCAGGTGTCTCGCCAGCTTTTGCTAGTTGAAGTAATGCTTCTTCACCGATGATTGTTTGGTGCATTAGAACATGGTTAAGTACTGAACCAAGTGCATAACGGGTTTCTGGATCTTTAACTGCAACTTCAACTGCTTCAGAAATTGCAATACCAAGTGAACCGCTTTGATTCTTTGGATCGGCGCCAAGTGCTCGACCAGCGTCAGTTAAGTTCGAAGGTGAGCGGTGAACTGTTCCACCAAATGCTTCGATCATTAAACGTCGGTAAGGCTTCTTGTCATATGAAGCACCAACTTGAAAAACTTCACATTCAAGACCGTAAAGCGCACAAGCAAATGAAAGTGCCGTACCCCATTGGCCAGCACCTGTTTCAGTTGAAAGTTTCTTGATGCCATCCATTGCGTTGTAGTAAGCCTGTGGCACTGCAGTATTTGGTTTGTGTGAACCAGCAGGAGAAACACCTTCGTACTTATAAAAAATCTTTGCAGTTGTGCCAAGTGCTTCTTCAAGACGATGTGCACGGAAAAGTGGGGATGGTCTCCATTGACGGTAGACATCTAGAACGCCACCAGGAATATCGATGTAACGTTCCTGACTTACTTCCTGCATGATTAGTTCCATTGGGAACAGCGGTGCAAAATCTTCAGGGCCAGCTGGTTGCAAAGTTCCTGGGTGAAGTGCTGGAGGCGGTGGCGCTGGAAGATCTGGGACGATGTTGTACCACTGTGTTGGCATCTCGTCTTCAGTCAGCGTGTATTTATGGGTACGCACATCGTTGCTGATGTTGGCCATGCTGCTCCTTTAAAGTAGTGGTGCTAGTTCTGCAAACTCTAGCGAGTTTTTGCCTGCTTGATAAGTGAGAGAATTAACGGTGACCCGTTTTATTGCAAGCGATCTAGATGGCTCGCTATTAACCAGTTCTGGGGTTGTTTCACAAGAGAATCTTCAGGCTATTAATAAGGTCAAAGCCCAAGGTCTGGACCTTATTTTTGTAACCGGTCGGCCTACCCGCTGGATGGACAACATCGCTGCGATGACTGGTCATAATGGCCAAGTCCTTTGTGCCAACGGGGCAGTACTTTATGACCTTGGCACCCAAGAAATAGTCGATGCGCAAATTATGAATGGTGACATTGGATTATTAGCTGCCAAGCGTCTGCAAAGCGTGGATCCCGGAATAACTTTTGCTGTCGAACTTGCTCGTAAGTCTGACGAATTCTTAGTTGATTTAAATTACCGACCGCGCTGGGAACCAAAGGTTCCACCGCGCAAAGTCAGCGTTGAAGAAATGTTTGAAACTGATTTGGTTGTTAAGTTTTTAGCCAGACCAAGCAGTGACGCTTTGCATGATGCAGATTCGTTCTTGCATGCATGTGACACGGCTCTTGATGGAATTGTTGATGTCACCCATTCAGACAATTTAGATGTGTTAATTGAAATGAGTTTGCTTGGCACAAATAAAGGAACAGGACTAGAGCGAGTTGCGCAAAGTCGTGGAATTTCTGCAGGTGAAGTTGCCGCAATGGGTGATATGCCAAATGACATTCCCATGATTAAGTGGGCAGGAATTGGTGGCGCTGTTGCAAATGCTCATGATTGGGTTAAAGAAGCTGCTGATATCCATTTGCCAACAAATGACGATCATGCATTTGCGTATTTAGTTGATTACGTTTTAAATAATTAATTGCTGCGTTTGCGCAGATTTTCTAGCCAAATATCTGGATCAACATCAGTGTCTTGCGAAATCGTTGCTTCAACTATTGCAATGTGTTGGGCATGACGAGGGTAAGAGCCTAGGAACTTAACATCTGAACAAGTTTTATGCAGAGCCTTTAGCGCATTACCAACATTTTCATCATCGATATGACCTTCAGCATCAATTGAGAAAAAGTAATCGCCAAGTTGTTTTTTAGTTGGCCTTGATTCAAGTCGCGATAAGTTCACATTATTTGCTGCAAATTCAGTAAGGATTTCAAGTAATGCACCAGGGCGATCTGCTTTTATAAATAGCGCCAAAGTGGTTTTATCGTTGCCAGTTGAATGATTTAAGTGACCAGGTTTTTTAACTAAAACGAATCTTGTCCAAGCAGCGTCTTTGTCACCAATGCCTTTCGCAAGGGCAACTAATCCGTAATGCGGGGCAGCAGTAACTGAAGCAATCGCCGCTTCATAAGGCGCATCATCAGATAGTTCAGCTGCGGCTGCAGCTGTTGACATTGCTGGCAAGACATGGGCGTTAGGTAAATTTTTTCCAAGCCATTCCCGACATTGAGCTTGGGCATGTGGGTGAGTGGCAACTTTTTTGATGTCGCTTAATTTTGTTCCGGGTCTTACTAAAAGAGCGAATTCAACCGGGATCGCAATTTCATCGACTATTTGTAAAAGTTCTCCGTGACTTAATTCATCAACCGTTCCAGACACAGAACCTTCAACACTGTTTTCGATTGGTACAAGTGCGCCAGCAACTTCACCAGTTCTAACCTGAGCAAGCGCGCTTTGAACTGTATTTGCTGGAATACGCAAGACATCTTTATCTTTAGTTAACTCAATCAGGGCAGCTTCAGTGAAGGTGCCAACTGGGCCAAGGTAAGCGTATTTAGTAGTCATGGGACTTCTAAGATTACGGGCTATTTGCAAAGTAACCCAATTGCCTAAAGACAAAGTTTTGAAAATAACGGTCAATGCACTTAGTTCAGATAAATCTCAGTCAGAATAACTAAGTGGATTCCTCTATTTATCGCCGCGACGTCAATGGACGCATTTATGGCACAGACGAATCCAATCCAAAAGTTCAAAAGCAAGTTGCTGGTCAACAGAGCGAACAAAAGTCGGATGTAAATCCATCGGTAAGTCAGCAAATTGAACCTGAAGTTGCCCCGCGAATCAATCCCGTTCCAATTAATTCCCCGCGCAAAGAACCAGAAATTGTTCCACCAATTGCGCCACGATATCCAAATTCTCAATCACCAATTATCCAGCGCCCACCAATGCCAAGTGAGCAATCAGCCAAGCCAAAACTGAAGAAACCTAAGTTAAATGTTGAATTAATCAAAAGTGATTTAGCCAAGATTGATTGGTCTAAATTTAAAAATCTTGAAACATTAAAAAAGTTATTAGCTGGTAAGAAAAATACTTCCACGAGTGGTTTTGAGAAAGTCACTTATTACGCGAAACGAATTTTAGTTTTCTATATTGTCTTTTTTGTATTTCTTGGTTTAAAAACAAGTTTTGGTTTAAACAAAATTGATGCGACCCCTGAATTTCAAATTGAAAATTCTGCAGGTACAAATTGGCTGCTTATTGGTTCAGATAGTCGTGAAGGTTTAACACCTGAAGAAGAACAACAATTACATACGGGTCAAGATGAAGGTGCTCAGCGAACCGACACGATCATGATTGTGCATATTGGCAAAGATGGTGTGACTTTAGTTAGTTTGCCGCGCGATTCATATGTATCCATTCCGCCACACGTATCTACTGATGGAACGCAACTAGATATCACAAAGAACAAAATAAATGCTGCTTACCAAGTCGGCGGCGCACCACTGCTTGTTGAAACTGTTGAAATGAATACTGGTTTAAGTATTGATCACTACATGGAAATTGGCTTCAAAGGTGTTCGCGATTTAACAGATGCAATCGGTGGTGTGGACATTTGTGTTCCGCAAGATTATGACGATGAGAAATCAAATCTGCACGTTAAAGCTGGTTGCCAAGAAATGGATGGCGTAACTGCGCTTGCTTATGTTCGGATGCGTTATGCCGATCCAAAAGGTGACTTTGGGCGAATCGAACGTCAACAACAATATTTGGGTGCTGTAATGAAAAAGATTGCCCGAGTCACAACTGTGTTAAATCCGATTGCAATGTATCGAGTTTCTTCAGCCGGCACAGATTCTTTAATTCTCGGGGAAGGCGACAGTGTTAAAGATGTAGTCCGACTTGGTCTGGCCATGAAGGGAATCGCATCTGGCAAAGGAACCATTGCGAGCGTTCCAATCGCTGATTCTGGAGCAATGACCGAGGCTGGTTCTTCAGTTCTTTGGGATAAAGCAGCAGCAGCAACACTTTTTGCCGAACTGGGCGCCAATTAACTGGGGCTTAGTCCTTGTTTATAGGTCCTATCTCGTAGGATTTTTTTCATAACTCAACGAGGAGTCTCATGCTTGCGTTCGCACATGTCGCCACCCAGGAAGTCGCCCTGGCTGGTTCAAACTACAACACCGTTCTGATCGTCGCCCTAATTGCACTTGCTGCATTGGGTGTTGCTGCTTTCTTAGTTAAGGAAGTACTAGCAGCCGACGAAGGCACAGAAAATATGAAAAAGATTGCTGCTGCCGTTCAAGAAGGTGCAGCTGCATATTTAAGTCGGCAGTTCCGCACACTTGCCGTGTTTGCTGTTTTAGTTTTCTTTTTGCTGTTTTTATTGCCGGCAGATTCCAACACCGAAAAGATTGGTCGCTCAATCTTTTTCTTAGTTGGTGCAGTGTTCTCAGCAACAACCGGTTACATGGGTATGTGGCTTGCTGTTCGCGGTAACGTGCGCGTGGCCCACGCTGCAAATACAAGCGGTGAAAAGCAAGCGATGCGAATTGCATTCCGCACTGGTGGCGTTGCAGGTATGTTCACTGTTGGCCTGGGCCTTTTTGGTGCAGCAATTGTGGTACTTGTCTACAAGGGTGAAGCACCAAAAGTTCTTGAAGGTTTTGGTTTCGGAGCTGCATTACTTGCCATGTTCATGCGTGTTGGTGGCGGTATCTTCACCAAAGCAGCTGATGTCGGCGCTGACTTAGTTGGCAAAGTTGAACAAGGTATTCCAGAAGATGACCCACGTAACGCAGCAACAATTGCTGACAACGTTGGTGACAACGTTGGTGACTGTGCTGGTATGGCAGCTGACTTGTTCGAGTCATA
>JBEGTB010000048.1:0-31000 GCA_041179585.1 Actinomycetota bacterium | reverse complement strand
GGAATAACGTCATAAGTACCCTTGGGTGCTTTAAACAAATCACTCATGTTGCCGATAGTCCTTGACCAACTCTTGTTAAATACGGGTTACTGCGAAGTTCAATGTCCATTCTGCTAGATGGACCGTGGCCAGGATAGATATTGGCATCTATCGGCAAGTTCATAATGACATCACGCAGTGAAGTATTCATGTCAGTAGGTGAACTTCCTGGAAGATCTGTTCGACCAATTGCACCAGCAAATAAAGTGTCGCCAGTAAAGACAGTTTGAGACTGGCCCTCTGCCACGAAAATAACCGATCCTGCAGTGTGGCCAGGAGTATGCCTAACCACAAACTTCATGTCAGCGATGTTTAGATCGAGCTGATCGCGCACTTCTACAACTTCACTTGGTTCAGCAAAAACATCATCACTGCCAATAAGCTCAGGCAACATCGCTCTGGTCTGTGCGCTTAATCCAGCGCCAGGGTCACTTAATAAATGGCGATCACTTCCATGAATGAATGCTGGAATGTCATAGCCAGATGCCACAGGGAACACTGACCACATATGGTCAAGATGGCCATGAGTGACAAGAATTGCAACTGGTTTTAAATTCTGCTCAGCAATTACATCTTTGATACCAGGTAGCGCATTCTGACCTGGATCAATAATGATGCACTCGCTGTTAAACGACGGTGCAACTATGTAGCAATTTGTTTGCCAAGGGCCAGCAACAAAACTCTTGATTAGCAAAACAAATCTCCTAGAAATCCAAGATTACCTGCAATTAACGCTTTCTAGGTTTTGAACATCCCGAAGCGATGCCTAATATAAATGCCGTGTCCAATAAACGTGAACGTGAACTAGCCAGAGCCAAGTACGAACGGCAATCAAAGCGCCGACAGAGCAGGATGTCCAGAAAAACTTTTCTTAAAGTCGTCGCTTACTCAATAATCGGCCTTTCAATCCTGAGCTATTTAGTTCTGCCAAAAAATGACGCTATAGAACCGATTAGTGCACCAAGTACAACTGCTGCTGCAGCTCCCGTTGTTGATGGGTGCACAACAGCTTCCATTCCACGTGCAGACAACATTTCTTACACTGCAGCTCCTAAAGACGTAGTGGTTGCGGCCAACATAACTTTCACAACAAACTGTGGTGACTTTGTCATAGAAACAGATTCAAAAGCTCCAATTACCGCTGGAACGATTAGTTATTTAGTTGACAACAAGTTTTACGACGGCATTAAATGCCACCGACTAACCACAGAAGGCATCTACGTTTTGCAATGTGGCGATCCTGCTGGCAATGGAACTGGCGGACCGGGTTTTAGTTTTGTTGATGAAAATCTTCCAAAAGCAGGTAGCGATGGCAATGCAATCTATGCCCGCGGCACAGTTGCGATGGCGAATAGCGGTGCTAATACAAATGGCAGCCAGTTCTTCTTGGTCTACCAAGATTCACCACTTCCGCCGAACTACAGTGTTTGGGGTCAGATAACTTCAGGTTTAGATCGCCTTGATGCGATTGCTAAAGCTGGTGTTTCTGGCGGTACTGCTGATGGTGCACCGCTTCAAGAAGTCGTTATTAGCGCTGCTTCAACTACGCCATAATTAATAGGTACAAATCACCACAAGAGCCCAAAAGGGACCCGAAGGAATGAGGAAAAATCATGACTGAAACATCGAACGAATATGGCCGCGCAGATGAGCAAGGCAATGTTTTCCTCAAGACTTCTCAAGGTGAAGTTAAAGTCGGTCAATATGCAGCCGGCGACCCAGCAGAAGGTTTAGCTTTTTTCACAAAGCGCTTTGTTGATTTAAAAACTGAGGCGGAATTAGCTCTCAAACGCCTAACTGATGGCAAGGGTTCTTTTGATGCCATAAATGCTTTAGTAGAAAAACTAAAAGCCACAATCGCAGCGCCGAATGCTCTTGGTCCAATTCATGAACTTGAAGAAATAGCTGGAAAACTGGGTGTTGCTCTTGAAGAGCAAAAAGTAGTTGCGGCTGCTCGCAAAGCTCAACTTAAAGAAGCTGCTCTTAAGCGCAGAGAAGAAATAGCAGAACTTGCTCAAAGCCTGGCCAATTCAAATGCCTGGAAATCTACTAGCGAACAATTTAAAAACATGCTCGATGAATGGAAGAAATTATCTTCTTACGACCGGGCAAAAGAGCAAGAACTTTGGAAGAAGTTCAGCGCTGCACGTTCCTCTTTTGATAAAGCCCGACGAGCTCATTTTGCCAACTTGGATAAAGTGCGCGGCGAAGCCAATGAGGCTAAGAATGCCATTATCAAGAAAGCTACTTCCCTATCTGAAAGTCAAGAATGGGCCGCTACAACAACAGCCTTTAAGAAACTTATGGATGACTGGAAGAAACTTCCTCGTGCTGCAAAAAACGAAGAAGAAAAGCTTTGGAAGAAATTCAAGGAAGCGCAAGACAAGTTTTTTGATGCTCGCAATGCTGCAAACAGTGAACGTGATGAATCACTAAAGGGCAACTTGGTAGTTAAAGAAGAATTAGCAAAGCTAGCTGAAGCAATTCTTCCGGTTAAGAATGTTGAAACTGCAAAAGCAGCACTTCGTGACATTCAGGAAAAGTGGGAAAAAGCAGGTCACGTTCCACGTGCGGACC
This sequence comes from Actinomycetota bacterium, assembly GCA_041179585.1. Taxonomy (GTDB): domain Bacteria; phylum Actinomycetota; class Actinomycetes; order S36-B12; family UBA5976; genus UBA5976. The sequence goes on along the minus strand of JBEGTB010000048.1, from coordinate 28,384 downwards.
GCGACAAGATCGAACGTCGTCTAAAGAAAGTCGAAGATGAAGTTCGCAAACACGTTGAAGAAATCTGGCGTAAATCAAAGCCTGAGGTTATTGAACGTGCAAATTCCCTTGTGTCCTCATTTGAAAACTCACTGGCCAAGCTGGAGAAGCAAATCTCTGATGCTTTGGCTAAAGGTGATGATCGCAAGGCCACAGATCTTAAGAAGCAGCAAGCACAAACTCAAGCACTACTTGATGCGGCTAAATCAAACCAATCAGATCTTAATTAATCGTTAAACACGATAGACGTCGTACACACCATCAATACTTCGTACGGCGCGAAGTACTTGATTTAAATGCGATGGATCTGCCATTTCAAAGGTAAATCGACTCATTGCTACGCGGTCACGAGAAGTTGTCACAGAAGCATTCAAAATATTTACATGCTGATCGCTAAGCGCTTTTGTTACATCTGAAAGCAATCGTGCTCGGTCAAGTGCTTCAACCTGAATGTTAACTAAGAACACGCTGCTCTTCCCAGGTGTCCAAGAAACTTCAGCCAGTCGTTCACTTTGTGCCAGCAGATCTGGTGCGTTAACACAATCGCGGCGGTGAACAGATATGCCGGAGCCGCGCGTGACAAATCCAAATACTTCATCACCAGGGACAGGTGTGCAACAGCGCGCTAACTTAACCCAAGTATCTGTTGCTCCGATTACAGTAATACCCGCATCAGGCTTGTCACTTCGACGAAGTGGGGTTTTTGTAGGCGTTACAGTTTCGCTGGCATCTTCGATTGTGCCTTCGTCCCCACCAAGAGCAGTCAGAAGTCTGGTGACAACAGTTTGGGCACCTAAATGTCCCTCACCAACTGCAGCATAAAGTGCGCTGACATCCGGGTAATGGCCATCTGCGGCAAGTGAAGAAAGCACATTGTTTGTTAATAATCGAAGTGGCACGCCATGTTTTTTCATGGCTTTAACAATTTGCTCTTTGCCTTGTTCAATGGCCTCTTCACGGCGTTCTTTAGAGAACCAAGCCTTAATCTTAGATTTCGCTCTGGCACTAACAGCCACGTTTAACCAGTCGCGACTTGGACCTGCGTTATCAGCTTTATTGGTAATAATTTCAATGTTGTCGCCATTAGTTAATTGAGTATCAAGTGGCGCAAGTTTGCCGTTAATTCTGGCACCAACACACCTATTACCAACTTCAGTGTGAACTGAATAGGCAAAATCAATTGGTGTACTGCCCTTTGGCAATGCCACAACTTCACCCTTTGGTGTAAAAACGAAAACTTCCGCAGCGCCAAGATCATCACGAAGTGAATCTAGGAATTCACCTGGGTCTGATGTTTCACGTTGCCATTCAAGAAGTTGGCGAACCCAGCCAAGATCATCTGGACTGCTCTTTCCTGCAACGTTTGCTTGTTTATATCGCCAATGTGATGCAACACCATATTCAGCTGCTCGATGCATTTCATGAGTACGTATTTGGAATTCAACTGGTTTACCGGATGAGCCGATCACGGTTGTATGCAGTGATTGATACATCGTAAATTTTGGCATCGCGATGTAATCTTTAAATCTTCCTGGGACTGGATTCCACCTGTTGTGAATTATGCCTAGGGCGGCATAGCAGTCTTGAATTGAATCAACCAGAATACGAACGCCAATTAAGTCATAGATGTCTTCAAAATCGCGACCACGGACAATCATCTTTTGATAAATGCTGTAGAAATGTTTTGGTCGACCAGATACTTCACAAGAGATGTTGCTTGCACTCAGATCATCTTCGACAACTGCGACGATCTCTTGCAAACTTTCATCGCGTGCAGGTGCACGTTGCCCTACCAGTCGGACAATCTCTTCGAACATTTTTGGATACAAACTGGCAAATGAAAGATCTTCTAATTCCCACTTGATTGTGTTCATGCCCAAGCGGTGAGCAAGGGGCGCATAGATTTCTAAAGTTTCTCGAGCTTTTTGCTCTTGTTTTTCAACTGACAAATAAGAAAGAGTTCGCATGTTGTGCTGTCGATCCACAAGCTTGATCACCAATACTCGGATGTCCCTGGCCATCGCCACAACCATCTTGCGAACTGTTTCTGCTGCTGAAGATTGACCGTATTTAACTTTGTCTAACTTGGTTACGCCATCAACCAGACTGGCTACTTCTTCGCCAAAGTCTTGACCAAGTTGCTCCAGGCTGTATTCAGTATCTTCAACTGTGTCATGTAAAAGTGCAGCAATTATCGTCGGTGCAGTCATACCAAGATCAGCAAGCATGCCAGCTACTGCAATTGGATGCGTGATGTACTGCTCTCCGGACTTTCTTGTTTGAGCCCGATGTAGATAATCAGCAACCTGATAAGCCTTAATGATTTGATCGACAGCAGTTGCCGGATGAAAAGAAAGCAAAGTATCAATTACGGCTTGTAATTGATCTGGGATGGGAGAACTTAGGCCGTTAGGAAAGCGTTCGTGGACATCGCTAGATACCGAAGATTTCAGCCCTTCGATCGCGGTCATCACTTTCCTTTCGTTAATAAATCCTAATCATTAAGAACTGCAAGTATATCTATCTGCGGATAAGCCTCTTTTAGTTTCTTATCCCCGCCAAGGAAATCAAGATTAAGTAGTACAGCAAGCCCTACTGGCTTTGCCCCACACTCTTCAATCAGTTTGGAAGCAGCGGTTGCTGTTCCGCCAGTTGCCAATACATCATCAACAATGAGTACCCGGTCACCAGGATTTAGTGCATCACGGTGAATTTCAACAGCATCGACGCCATACTCAAGTTCATATTCTTGGCGAAATGTTTCTCGCGGTAGTTTGCCTTGTTTGCGAATTGGCACAAATCCAACATTTAGATACGTTGCAAGTGATGCCCCAAGAATAAAGCCCCGAGCTTCAACACCAACGACTTTATTTATGCCATGAGATGCAAAGTGCGCTTTGATTTGTCCATTGATGTACTCAACCGCTTTTGGATCGGCAGAGATTGGTGTTACATCTTTGAATAGAACACCTGGCTTTGGATAATCAGCGATTTGCGCAATGAGTGCGATTACCTCAGATTTATTCACAGCCAAATCCTTTGCTATCTACCCTTACGAGCAGAGCGTGTTCTCTTTACACGTTGCTGGCGCGGACCTGCCGAGGTGACGATTGCAGAACTCTGGAAATCTTCACCAATAATTTGAACATCGCCTTCTTTACCGCGTCGATTTTCTACTCGCTTGCGCAGTGACTTCATTTCAGGTTGACGCTCTTTTAGCTGAGCCAAGAACGGTGTAGCAATGAAAATTGAAGAGAAAGTTCCAACGACCATACCGATAAACAAGGAAAGGGATAAATCATTTAGCGTTCCTGTTCCAAGTTTGGCAATACCAACTGCCAAAATCGAAATCACCGGTAATAGTGCAATAACAGAAGTGTTAATACTTCTTACCAATGTTTGGTTTAAAGCCAGGTTTGCAGCATCACTATATGTAAGTCGGCTACCAGCTGTAATTCCCTTGGTGTTTTCTTTTACCTTGTCAAAGACAACAACAGTGTCATAAAGCGAGTAACCAAGGATGGTTAGGAAACCAATCACAGTTGCTGGCGTAACTTCAAAACCAGAAAGTGCGTAGATACCGACAGTGATTACCACATCGTGCCCAAGTGCGATTAAACCGGCTGCAGCCATCGGCCACTCAAAATAGATCGCCATAAAGATTGCAACCAATATCAAAAACACTGCCAAAGCTCTCGCGGCATTCTTGGAAACTTCCGCACCCCAAGTTGGACCAACAATTTGGATTTTCACATCTTGTTCGGATGCACCAAGGGCGCTGGCAAGTGCCTTGCTTACCACGGTTGATTCTTCAGTAGTTAGTGATGGTGTTTGGATGCGAATTTTGTTGCCGCCAACGATGGTCGCACTTGATGCAGTTGTTCCAGAATCTGTTACCGCTGTCCTTGCTTTACTAATACTCTCGGTAGTTGCGCCTGAAACAGGTACCGTAAATTCTGCGCCACCCTTGAATTCAATACCAAGGTTTAAACCACGAGCCCCAAGTACAGCGAAAGACAAGGTCAGCAATAGTGCACTGATTGTGTACCAGAGACGACGCTTACCAACAATGTTGAAGGACTTCTGTCCACGGTAAAGCTGGTTTCCTAGATCACTTAATCCGTTCACTGTGTCACCTCCGCACTAGTTGATTGTGCCCCTAAACGCTTAGGTGAAACTCCAGTTAAAGCTGAACCTGCATTCATCCACTTGCTATTTGAAATCTTCACAACTAATGGATGTGTGAAATAGAAAGCCACCAAAATATCAATAACGGTGGTTAAGCCAAGAGTCAGCGCAAAACCGCGAACGCTGCCAACTGACAGGTAATAAAGCACGATTGCTGCAAGCAATGAAACAAAGTCAGCAGCCAAAATGGTGCGACGGGCTCGATTCCAGCCGGCCTCAACTGCGCTCTTGAGTCGCTTGCCTTCACGAAGTTCATCACGGATGCGTTCGAAATAGATCACAAATGAATCTGCCGTAATACCAATTGCCACAATCGCACCGGCAATACCAGCAAGTGTCATAGTGAATTTAATTTCATGTCCAAGTACCACAATTGTTAAATACAAGGCTGCTGCTGCAATAACCAAACTGGCTACTGCAACTAGACCAAGTGCGCGGTAATAAAGCACTAGGTAAAGAACAACAAGCAGTAAGCCAAATGCGCCAGCAAGGACTCCAGCACGCAACTGATCATTACCTAAGGTTGGTGAAATTTGGGAAACTTCATCGATGTCAAGAGTCAGCGGTAGTGCACCATATTTCAAAACTTGAGCAAGAGTTTTAGCTTCCTCAGCAGTAAATGATCCACTAATCGTTGCGCTGCCCCCAAGGATTGGTTCATTGACTGCAGGAGCACTCACAACTAGTCCATCTAGAACGATCGCAAATTGATTTTGCGGCGATTGTTGAGATGAAAGTTGAGTTGTTGTGTCAGCAAACTTCTTTGCACCTTCAGTTGTCATTGTTAGATCAACTTGCCAGCCACCCGCACCTTGAGTTGGTAACCCAGCTACTGCATTTTGAATGTCAGTACCGGAAAGTGATGCCGGTGCTAAAACATATTTGTAGGAGCCATCTTCCTGGCAAGTGATTAAGTTTTGTGTCTCATCATCTAGTCCACCACCAGCAAGGATTGGCGAAGCGGCGCAATCAAGTGCCGCAAACTTCGCAGCGAATTCTTCATCAAGATTGGCACTCTGGACCGGTGGAATAAAAGATGATTGATCCGCAGTTGGCACAGGTGATGCAGCTGGTGATGCTGAAGCGCCTGGCGAATTAGAGGCAACCGGAATAGGTGTTCCGTAGTCATAAGTAACAACTTGGCGGAAAGTTAACTTAGCGGTTGATTTGAGTTCATCAACAACTGTGCGATCTGTAGTTCCAGGAAGTGAAACTAATATTTTTGCAGTATTACCCTGGCCTTGAGTTGTTACCTCGGCTTCGGATACACCAAAACCATTAATACGTTGTCGAATGATCGAAACAGACTGAGCCAATTGTTCAGTGGTAACTTCACCAGTTGCTGATTTTGGCGACAAAATAATTTGGGTGCCACCACGAAGGTCTAGACCAAGTCGTGGAGTTTTACTCTCCCCACCAGCAAAGGCCCAAACAGCAAGGCCGATTAAAACAAGTCCGAAAACTAATAGCGATCTAGTTGGTCGGTAATGGTTAGCCACAAATGTCCTTTAGGAAGATTTACGTCGCTGAGACTTAATAACCCTAATGGATAATGGCTATTTCGCTTAATTGGCTGATGAAAAATCGATTGTTATCTCACTGCCAGCAGGTGGTTTTCGCCCTATGGCTAAGTAGGCACTTGATGTAGCAATTCGTCCGCGTGAGGTTCTTGAAAGGAATCCATTTCGAACCAAAAATGGTTCACATACATAATCAATGGTCTCTGGTTCTTCTCCTACAGAAAGTGCCAGAGTTGATAGTCCAACCGGGCCACCGTTGAAGTTATCGATTAGTGCAGTTAGCACCGCTCGGTCTAATCGGTCTAAACCAATTTCATCAACTTCATAAAGTTCTAAAGCTGCTTTGGTTGTTTCAATCGAAAGCTTTCCAGCGTGATGAACTTGCGCATAATCCCTGACCCGGCGTAGTAGTCGGTTAGCGATACGCGGTGTTCCACGTGACCTACTGGCTAATTCCCCAGCGGATGTCTGGTCAATTTGTAGATCTAGTTGACCAGCAGACCTTAAGACAATTTGGGTCAATTCAGAATTTTCGTAGTAATCCAAATGTGCTGTGAAACCGAACCGATCGCGAAGTGGTGCTGGCAGTAAGCCTGACCTAGTTGTCGCGCCAACTAATGTGAAAGGTGGTAGTTCAAGTGGAATTGATGTTGCACCTGGACCCTTACCAACCATCACATCGACTCGGAAATCTTCCATCGCAACATACAGAAGTTCTTCAGCGGACCGACTCATGCGGTGTATTTCATCTATGAATAAAACTTCGCCACTAACTAAACTCGACAGAATACTTGCAAGATCACCTGCATGCTGAATAGTTGGACCGCTGGTAATTCGAAGTGGGCTACCAATTTCACTTGCGATAATCATCGCCAAAGTAGTTTTACCTAATCCAGGTGGTCCAGATAATAAAACATGATCAGGATTAGCATCACGTTGCTTGGCTGCAGCAAGAACGAGACCAAGCTGTCCTTTTACGCGATCTTGGCCAACGAATTCTTCAAGTGAATGTGGTCGAAGGGCAGATTCTGCTGAAACTTCATCGGCATAACTTTGCGGACTGATTAATCTTTCCTCGCTCATTAGTTACCCAATATCTGAAGTGCGCGCTTCAAAAGTTTGCCCACTTCTGGATTAACTAAGGACTCTGAATCACTTTCATCAGCCACACTTTGCACAGCCTTTGAGGCTTCTTTAGGACTCCAGCCAAGGCCTACTAAGCCTTGTTCAACTTGTTGCTGCCAACTTCCAGAAGTACTTAAGCCGTGAGTTGCAAAAACCCCAATTCGATCTTTAAGTTCCAAAATCAATCGTTGAGCACCTTTAGCGCCAACACCCGGAGTTTGCTTAAGTCTTACTAAATCTTCATTTGCAATCGCTTGTTTGAAATCATCAGGTGACATTGCGGCAAGGATGGTGAAAGCCAATTTTGGACCAAAGCCAGATACTGATTGAACTAGATCAAATAGTTCTCGGCTAGCAACCGTTTCAAACCCAAATAGCGTTAGCGAATCTTCACGAACTATCAGTGCTGTGTGCACGAAAATCTCTTCGCCAACTCTTGCTTTAGCGATTAAATCCGGAGCACAAAGCACAAACATGCCTAGTCCACCGAGATTAATTATTAAACCATCAACTCTGGTTTCTAGAACTTTGCCGTTAATACTTGCGATCATGCAGTCACGCCCATGCTGGCTAGTTTTGCCGATAATCTTTGCTGACCAACACCTCGCCATGAATGGCAAAGTGCAAGTGCAAGTGCGTCAGCAGCATCTGCTGGCTTTGGCAGCGTTTCAAGTTTTAGGTGTTTAGCAACCATGCTGGTTACCTGCTTTTTATCTGCCCGACCTGAACCCGTTACCGCAGCTTTTACTTCAGTTGGCGTATACATAAATACTGGAAGTTCTAACTCGTATGCAGCAAGCATTGCCACAGCACTTGCTTGAGCTGTGTTCATTGCGGTTCGCACATTTAACTGACTAAAAACTCGTTCGATTGCAATTGCATCAGGATTTTGGGCTTTAAAAACTTGGCGCATCATTATTGATAATTCGCCAAGGCGATCAACAAGATCTAGATCTGAATCTGTTCGTAAGACTTCGACATGAACAAACTGGGCAATGCGACGATTATTAACATCTACCACGCCAATGCCACAGCGTGTGAGCCCAGGATCAACCCCAAGAACTCGCATATTCGCCCTTTCCGAACATTTGTTCGAAAGCCTAACATTAAGCCGGGAAAAGGCGTTGGATTTAAACCCAGGGCGAGTTATACGTCGATTTTGGCTATAATTTCATCAGAAACATCAAAGTTGGCATAGACGTTCTGAACTTCATCAGAATCCTCTAAAGCTTCGATTAGCTTGAACATCTTGGTTGCCCCATCCGCATCAAGTGGGATGTATAGATCTGGCAAGAAAGTGGCTTCCGCTGACTCATAGTCAATCCCGGCGGCCTGGATAGCCTGGCGCACCTGAACTAGATCAGTTGGTTCACAAATAACCTCAAAGTTTCCGCCAAGGTCATTGACCTCTTGGGCGCCTGCTTCAAGTACGGCATCAAGGAGCTGATCTTCAGATGTTCCCGCTCCATCAACAATGATTACACCTTTGCGGTTAAACAGGTATGAAACTGAACCAGGATCTGCCATGTTTCCGCCGTTGCGAGTCATCGCTACTCGAACTTCAGAAGCAGCTCGATTTCGGTTATCAGACAAACACTCAACCAGAATTGCTACTCCGCTTGGTCCATAACCTTCATACATAATCGTCTGGTAATCCGCAGCGCCAGCTTCAAGGCCAGAGCCACGTTTAACAGCGCGATCGATGTTGTCATTTGGAACTGAAGACTTCTTGGCTTTTTGAACGGCGTCATAAAGCGTTGGGTTGGCGGCCATGTCGCCACCGCCTGTACGGGCGGCAACTTCGATGTTCTTAATCAACTTGGCGAATAATTTGCCACGACGAGCATCGATTACGGCTTTTTTGTGTTTGGTAGTTGCCCATTTGGAATGGCCACTCATGCGCTTTTCACCATCTCTAAGAAGTAATTATGAATTCTAAGGTCTTGAACAATTTCTGGGTGAAATGAGGTGCCAAGTAAATTGCCTTGGCGAACAGCCACCACTTCACCAGTTGCCGGAATTGTTGCTAGCACTTCTACCCCGCTGCCAACTTCTTCGACCAAAGGTGCGCGGATAAATACCGCATGGAAGTCTGGTTCACCAATAGCTGGAATCTTTAGATCGATTTCAAATGAATCTACCTGGCGACCAAATGCATTTCGCTTAGCAGTGATGTTTAAGCCACCAATTGTTTGTTGATCGGATCTGCCATCTGTTATGCGATCGGCCAACATAATCAACCCAGCGCATGACCCATACATTGGCATACGTTTACGAGCTTCACGAAGTGGCTCGATCAATCCATTTTTAACAGCCAAGATGCTCATTGTGGTTGATTCGCCACCTGGAATGACTAAAGCATCAACAGTTTCAAGTACTTCAGGTGTTTTAACTAACGTGACGTTAGCTCCACACTGCACTAGATGATTTGCGTGCTCTCGCACATCACCTTGGATTGCGAGCACCCCAATGTTCGGGGTCGACATAATTACCAGCCGCGCTCAGCCAAACGATGTGGAACAGGAATGTCTGCAACGTTAATGCCAACCATTGCTTCACCTAGGCCACGTGAAGCCTCTGCAACTTTCTGTGGATCGTTGTAATGAAGTGTTGCCTGAACTATTGCTTTAGCGCGCTGTTCTGGGTTACCTGATTTGAAAATACCTGAACCAACAAATACGCCATCTGCACCAAGTTGCATCATCATTGCAGCATCAGCAGGAGTTGCAATGCCACCTGCTGTGAAAAGCACAACTGGAAGTTTTCCTTTTTCAGCAACTTCAACAACTAACTCGTATGGCGCTTGTAATTCTTTTGCAGCAACATAAAGTTCATCTTTGCTCATTGACTTCAAGCGGTTGATTTCAGCACGAATAGTGCGCATGTGAGTTACTGCGTTTGAAACATCACCTGTTCCTGCTTCACCTTTTGAGCGAATCATTGCTGCGCCTTCGGTAATGCGACGAAGTGCTTCACCAAGATTTGTTGCACCACAAACGAATGGAACGGTGAACTGCCACTTATCGATGTGGTGTGCGTAATCTGCTGGAGTTAATACTTCTGATTCATCGATGTAATCAACACCAAGACTTTGAATAATTTGAGCTTCAACGAAGTGACCGATACGTGCCTTGGCCATCACTGGGATAGAAACAGCATTGATGATGCCATCAATCATGTCTGGATCGCTCATGCGAGCAACGCCACCCTGAGCGCGAATATCAGCAGGCACACGTTCAAGTGCCATTACTGCAACAGCACCTGCATCTTCAGCGATCTTTGCTTGTTCGGCGTTAACCACGTCCATGATGACGCCGCCTTTGAGCATATCCGCCATACCGCGCTTAACGCGGGTTGTGCCTGTAACGCCTGAATCGCTAGCCATTAGACCCTCTTTTGAAAAGTTTAAGTATTTATAAACCGTGACTTTGAATTCTAGTCGAGAAACTAGAGGTCAAAAAAATCGACTATTTGGCCAAACCTGCAGGGATTCGGTCATCAAATTCAAGCGGTGTTGGCAGTTTTGCAAAACCAGCTAATCGAAAAATCCGAACCAGTGACTGTTCCCTGATGGCAAGACAATCCTGTACCGCTTCAGCGTGAAAGCGTTTCGCCAAGGTGACCCGGTTGCAGACGGTCTCTAATTCTGAAAGTAGTTGATTAATCGCCAAATCTTTACGGAATTCCAGTACATCCTGGGGATCTTCTAAGGCATCGAATATTGCCTCGGTTAATTCGGATTCATCTCTAAGTCGAGAACTATCTGGTAAATCCTGACCAGCTAGAACATCGTGCGCAGATTGCATCAAATATGCCTCTGTTGCTGGATCAAGAAAATTTAATGAAACAAGTTCTGCAGCGATACCTGCTCGCCTTGTTAAATGGCCATCTAGAGCTGCGCTGGAAACTTCAATTCGATGATGTAGGCGATCTAAGCGACCTGCCTGGTGGGATAGATACCAGATGGTGAATGCAAGCAACCCCAGATACCAACCAATTGCTTCAGTCATTAAGTTCATTCCGTTCTGGTGTAATTCTAAGTTTGCCAAGACGACCCAACATTTGACCGGCAAAGTCAGGCTCAACCTTTACACCAGGTAGTCGAACTGATTCATAAACTTCCAAAACTTTTTGCGCCACAATTGTCCAGTCAAAGACTGCCGAGCGACCATACCCTGCTGCTCTTAGTTCAGACAACTTTGATTCATCTTTTAGTGTGTCAATCAAAACTTTCGCTAAATCATCTGAATCTTCATTCTTGAAACTTAACCCTGATTTGCCATTTTCAAGAACCCGCTTAAACGCTGGCAGGTCACTTGCCACAACTGGAGTTCCTGATGCCATAGCTTCGAGCAAAACGATTCCAAATGATTCACCACCGGTATTTGGCGCCACATAGATGTTTCCCGAGGCAAACACATCAGGTTTTTGTTCATTGTCGATTCGGCCGATGTGCGTAATTGCCCTGCGATCAGCTAATGGCACATCATCGATTAACTCTTCAGCATCTCCTGGTCCGGCGATTAACAAACGTAAGTTAGGAAACTCTTTGCGAACTGCTGGGAACGCTTTTAGTAATACCTCTAAACCTTTACGAGGTTCGTCAACGCGCCCTAAGAAAACTAGCGCTTTGCCATCCCCTGGCCATCCTGGCAACGGGTTTGCATCAACAAAAAATGAGGTGTCAACACCATTTGGAATAATTAACGCATCGCCACCAACATGGTCAATTAGTGTTTTTCGTGCAGCTTCACTTACTGCAATTCGAGCAGAAATTTTTTCCATTGCAGTCTGAGCTAACTTGGCCAAACTCAAAATCATTCGGGATCGATCCATACTTGAATGCCAAGTTGCAACGATTGGTCCTTTGGCTGCCCAAACAGCAAGTACGGAAAGGCTGGGAGCTAATGGTTCATGGACATGCAACACATCAAACTGACCTTCAGCAATCCATTTGCTGACTTTGCGCGCAGTAACTGGACCAAAACTTAACCGTGCAACCGAGCCGTTGTATTTGACAGCTCTTGGCTGTCCAGCTGAAACCACAAACGATGGCAAATTTTCATCAGATTCAGAAGGCGTAAGAACACTAACTTCATGTCCCAGTTTGATTAGTGAAACTGCAAGATCATTAACATGCGCAGAGACTCCACCTGGAATATCCCAGGCGTAAGGACAAACAATTCCAATTTTCATGCGACAAATTTCTGGTTATTAGCGACCGTTAAATCATTCCAAATTGGTTGAAGCTGATGCCAATTCTCTGGATGCGCTGAAATGTGTTTTTCAAATCGCTTGGCAATTTGCGCTGTAATTTCTTGAGCTTGGCGTAGTCGCTCTCGACCTGTCACTTCTGCGCTAGTTACTTCGATTAGCTCATCAAATTCAATAACCAGTTGTTCGTCATCAAACCAAGTTGAGCAGGTGAACAAAGGTTTTTTTGTATCCAGAGCCAACACGGCTGCGCCAATTGGCAAAGTTGCTCGGTGACCAAAGAAATCATTTGTCATTCCACTACCTGAAAGATCACGATCCCCAATTAGTGCAACTACTTTCCCGGCAAGAACATTTGACCGAAGGAATTCATAAGTCCCGCCCTCACCGGTTAATGGTTTGATAGTAATTCCTAAACTGCTTCGCAACTTAAGAAATTTTTGATAAACACCTTCTGGACTAAGTCGCTCGGCAACAGTACACATAGAACCAAAATATTGCGCTGCCCAGGCTCCGGCTAGATCCCAGTTTCCAGAATGTGGCAGTGTCAAAATGACGCCACCATTTTTTGACGCATCTAAAACTGGCTTGGCATTTATGACTCGAACTCGCTTAGATATTTCTTCAACTGACCATCTGGCCATTGCAAAAGTTTCACAGTAATAGCGCAAGTATGAACGCATAGTCTTCTTGCTCAATTGTCTTATTTGGTCACCAAATGGATCTAAACCTGTTACCCGACTTAAGTTAAGTTCTAATTGTTTAATGCCGTTTCCATGTTTACGCCACGCGAAAATTGCAGCCCCATCAAATAATTTTGCAGTAACGCCACTTGGCAACAACCAAAGTACGTTCCAGCCCGCCCAAAAGCCAAAATCAACTAATCGTGATGTAATCTTCATTTTTTTAGTTGTTTGCGCACAAACATAACTCGCTGAAAAACAGTAAACGCACTTGCCAAAGCCAGAGCATAAATTACGACTGCCATTACTTCTAGACCAAGACCGGTAAGAATTAGGCCAGTGAAAATCGCAATTGATCGTTCAGATCTTTCGGCTAAGCCAACTTTGCCGACAACACCCAAAGATTCCCATCTGGCTCTGGTGTATGACGTAACAAAAGCTCCAAGTAACCCGATTAATAAAGCAAGTACTAAATCGCTATTTACATCAAAATTCTTTGCGTAGAAAAATATAAGAGAGCCATAGATTGCACCATCGACGATTCGATCAAGAGTTGAATCAAGGAAAGCACCCCAAGGTCCAGCTTTACCAGTAAGTCTGGCCATCGTTCCATCAAGTAAGTCGCTTAGCCCAATCAGACTTAGCAAAATACCGCCGATTAAGAAGTCACCTTGAGCAAGAAACTTTGCGCTAACAAAAGTAGACAGCGCCGCGCCAAATATTGTTACTTGATCTGCTGTTATGTGTGCCTTGATTAAGGCTGCAGCAATTGGGTCTATTGATTTGGCGCTAAGTGCACGCATCTTGCTGTTATCTAGCACCTGCCACCTCAATCTTTGACTTAAATATTGTTTGACCAATTAGTAATACGATTTATCAATAATGATGTTACCTACTAACGCCAATATGGCTGAAAGAGCGCCAATTGTTATTGGTCTTCTGGGTGGCAATCCCGAGGTTTCTAAGCATCTAGAAAGTCTGATCCCTGATTACTGCGCAATTCTTGATTTGGGGGAAAAAGAGATTGAATTAGGCGCACTGTCCTCATGCGATGCAATTATTGGATTATTAGACGGCAATCTAGGTGTTGGTCCAACAATGATCACTTCTTGGGCCGATGCATTAGATCACGATCTGCCAAGAATCATTCTTGCTATTAATACTGTTACCGGCCGTGCTGATTTCGATGAAGCAATAGCTTTAAGTGAACTTGTTCTAAACGAGGACATTGCAATGCGGTATTACCCGATCGAAGATGAGTCCTCGCCTAAATATGTTGGCTTGCTCGATGTCTTAACCCATGAAATTTTGCAGCCAGGTATGACACCTATCCCAGCTGATCAGGAACATGTGAACCTAACAATTGATGAACATGAAGAGATCGTTGACTTACTAGCTCACGCTGATTTATCTGACGGTGTATTCGAAAGCCACACTTCTGGCATGCCAGTTAGTTTGCCAAAGCTAAAAACTTTGTGGAATGAAGCTGGGCTTGTAACGGTTTTGCCACTTGATCAATGGGTTGCAGATGAAGTGCTTCTTTCCTGGATCAACCATCGCGAACCAAAATGGATTCCAACGGTAATCAAAGGGGAAATAACTTCAGATGTTCTCTCTACAGATCAAACAGTTGGCATTGGAATCTGTGACGGTGTTGCCAGAATGTGGCACGTCGGTGAGCCGATGAAACTAGAGTTGAGAACCGAAAATTCTGAAGTTATAGAACTTACTGGCGATCTTCCAAATAATTTATTGCGCGATCATCGGATTCGAATTGGTGACACAATCCGTCCACTGAGCACAAATTACCTAGTTACTGCCCCAAGCATCTGAGATCTTTTTCAGAGTATCTTCAATTAGTTCTGACATAACTTTTGTCTGTCCAATAATCGGCATGAAATTGATGTCATTAGCCCAGCGCGGAACAATGTGTTGATGAATGTGCCCAGCAACTCCTGCACCTGCAACATCGCCCTGATTAAGTCCGATGTTGAATCCCTTTGCGCCGTTTGTTGATCGAAGTACTTCGATGGCTCGTTTTGTAAGTTCTGACATTTCTTCACGCTCACTTGATGTGATCTGGTCATACCAAGCAACGTGCCTGAAAGTACAGACAAGTAAGTGTCCAGTGTTGTATGGGTATTTATTCATAACCACATAACAAGTGGTTCCGCGATGAACTATTAGTCCAGCTTCATCAGAAAGAGTTGGCGCAATACAAAATGGACAAGTGTCATCATCAAATTGTCCGGCTTGATCGAGAATGTAAGAGCGTCGATGTGGTGCCCAAAGTCTGGCCCACATGTCTTTGCCTAGATCGCCAATCACAGCTGTTTGCGGGCCTTAACGATTGAAACAATCTTCTCGATCGCATCTTTGATTGGTACACCATTTTCTTGAGTGCCATCACGGAAGCGGAATGAAACTGCCTTGTTTGCAATGTCTTCATCCCCAGCAATTAGCATGAACGGAACTTTCTGAGTTTGAGCATTTCGAATCTTCTTTTGCATACGCTCATCAGAAATGTCGACCTCAACACGAATGTTTTGTTCACGAAGCTTTGCTGCGACGTCTTCTAAGTAATCGTTGTGTGTGCTGGCTATCGGGATTCCAACAACCTGAACCGGCGCTAGCCATGGCGGGAACGCACCTGAGTAATGCTCAAGTAAGACCCCAAAGAAGCGTTCGATTGATCCAAATAGCGCACGGTGAATCATGATTGGACGTTGGCGGTCACCATCAGCTGATTGGTATTCAAGTTCAAAGCGTTGTGGCAACTGGAAATCCACCTGAATAGTGGACATCTGCCAAGTGCGGCCGATTGCATCACGTGCCTGAACTGAAATCTTTGGACCATAGAAGGCTGCGCCACCTGGATCTGGAACTAGTTCAAGGCCAGATGATGTTGCTGCTTCTTCAAGTGCTGCAGTAGCTTCGGCCCATTCGCTGTCACTACCAATCGACTTTTCTGGATTGCGAGTTGATAGCTCAAGGTAGAAATCATCTAGACCATAGTCGCGAAGTAGATCAAGCACGAAAGTCAATAAGTTCTTAAGTTCATCTTGCATTTGATCCCGGGTGCAATAGATGTGCGCGTCATCTTGGGTCATGCCTCGAACTCGAGTCAGGCCATGAACAACGCCTGATCGTTCGTAGCGATAAACCGAACCAAATTCGAAAAGACGAAGTGGTAATTCACGGTAACTGCGACCACGCGATTGGAAAATCAAGTTATGGAACGGACAGTTCATTGGCTTTAGGTAATAATCCTGACCTTGGCGCTTAACGGTGCCATCGTCGTGATATTCCTCATCCAAATGCATTGCTGGGAACATGCCTTCTTTGTACCAATCAAGGTGTCCTGATTTTTCAAACAAGGTTGATTTTGTGATGTGAGGTGAATAAACAAATTCATAGCCAGCGGCTTCATGGCGAAGACGTGAATAATCTTCCATCTGACGGCGAACTATGCCACCTTTTGGATGGAATACTGCAAGGCCACTTCCAATTTCATCTGGGAAACTGAACAAATCAAGTTCAACACCAAGTTTGCGGTGATCGCGCTTTTCAGCTTCTTCAAGCATGGTTAAGTAAGACTTCAAATCATCTTTGGTCGGCCAAGCTGTGCCATAAACACGCTGCATTGATTCATTTTTCTGGTCGCCAAGCCAGTACGCAGCTGAGGTGCGCATAAGTTTTACAGCTTTACCATCGATATACCGAGTATCTGGAACATGTGGTCCCCGACAAAGATCACACCACTTTAAATCACCAGAGCGAAGATCGATGTTGTCATAGATAGTTAGTTCTCCTCCGCCAACTTCCATGACTTCTTCTGACATAACTTCTGCTTGGTCATCATCGCCAAGAAGTCGAATTTTGAAAGGTTCGTGAGCAAGTTCTTTACGTGCATTTTCTCGATCAGTTGTGCGGCGGTTAAATCTTTGACCAGACTGAATAATTGCCAAAGTCTCTTTTTCAATTGCAGCGAGATCTTCAGGTGTGAATGACCTTGTTGTTCCAAAGTCATAAAAGAAACCATCTTTGATTGGCGGACCGATACCAAGCTTCACATCGCTAAATAGATTTTGAGTTGCTTGAGCCACAATGTGCGCCACGCTATGTCGCAGAACTGAAAGACCTTCTGGTTCCGTTATTGCTACTGGAATTACTACATCGCCATCTTTGAGGATGTGTGAAAGATCAACAAGTACGCCATTGACTTTTGCGACCACAATTTTTCTGGCTTTATCGCCAACAACATCAAAGGCGGTGGCGCCAGATTCAATTTCAGTGGCGACTTTATTGTCCCCAACTAACACTGACGGCACGATTAAATCCTTTTAAAACTTAAGTTTGTACCTAAAGCCTATCTTAGAAACCGAAAATCGCTGATGCGAAGCCTTTGACGCCATCCATGGTTAAGCCCCATTCGTTCCAGTACGCGTAGAGCAAAACAATTAATACAAAAGTTGAGGCAAGTGCGATATGCATCCGGCGCTGCTTGTACTCATCGCTCATGATCTTTAGAGCCATCGCTGAAGTAAATCTTCGAACAGGATGCAGTAATCGCTTAGCCCAACTGTATTCAGAAGCTAAAACGATTAAGCCCAGTAATAAAGTTGCCCAGCCTGGTCCCGGGAAAAGCAAAAAGAAAATTCCAAGTCCGACTAACGTCAATCCAATAACCAAGACAATAAGTTTCCAGGTTGCATCAAGGGCACGATTAGTTCGCGCAGCGTTACGCCGATCGCGATAGACGATGCCAACTCGCCTCTTTATTGAAGGTCCTGAATTACTCATTTAAGGATTAATACGCTCACTACTTAGTTTTTTGAAAGTCATAGCAATTTCACTTGTGACTTTACCAACTGATAGCTCTTTTAGGTTAACTACACGTTTGGCTTCGGTTAATTTTGCAATTCGAGTAACCGGGTGCACATCTCTAGTAGAAGAAGTAATAAAAACTTCATCGGCTTCAAACAGATCATCTTCGGTTAAATCTTTTATAAATATTGGGAATGTAGACCATTCAAGAACAAGCTCCCGAGTAATCCCCTCAAGTAAGCCACTATTTTTACCTGGAGTTAATACTTCGCCATTCTTAACAATAAATATGTTGCTACCTGTTCCTTCCGAAAGTAATCCTTGTCCGCTTAGGAATACAGCCTCACTAAAACCCTTTTCATGTGCTGCCTCTAGTGCATAGACATTCTCGGCATAGGACGTTGTCTTTAGACCAACAAGAGGCGACTTCTCGTTTTTGATCCAGGGCACAAGCAAAACTTCGGAACTATCTGCCCAAGGTTTTTGTTCTGCTACTGAAATAACTAAAGTTGGTGAAATGTTTATTCGATCTGAGCCAAGTGGTCCATTGCCGCTAGTCACAGTGATCCGCATTCGACCTTGAGCAATTTCACCATTTGCTTGGCTTACAGAATCAATAGCATTTCTTAATGTTCCTTCATCTGGAAACGCGATCCCTAATCCATCGCAAGACTTACGAAGACGTTTGATGTGACGATCAACTGCAAAAGGTTGACCTGATTGAAACTTTAAAGTTTCAAAAACACCATCTGCAACAGTGAAACCGTGGTCAAAAACGCTGATGTTGGCCTGATCGCTATCAAGTAACTGGCCATTAACATAACAAACTGTTTTGCTCACTTGTTAACTCTAACTAGTTTTCCAAGCTAGCTACGCGAAGCAGATTTTGTGCTTTGAGTTGAGTCTCAGCCCACTCACTTGTTGGGTCACTTCCCCAGGTTATTCCCGCACCGGTTCCAAAGTTGATGAAATGTTTTCCATCATTTTGAGTTTGCCAAAATGTTCGTATACCAACTGCAAGTTTTGCATTTTTTAGATTGGCATCAACAAATCCAAAAGCGCCGCAATAGATCTGCCGCGGCGTCTTTTCAAGTCGGTTAATAACTTCAAGAGCGCTTGATTTTGGCGCTCCACTAACTGACCCTGGTGGTGACATTGCTTCAAGAATTTGAGCCCAAGAAGTTTCACTTGAAACTAATCCTTGAACATCACTTACTAAATGGACTAAGCCAGGATGTGGTTCAACGCGTAGTAATTCAGGAACCTCGACAGTCCCAGGTATTGCTACATGAGACATGTCATTTCTGATCAAATCAACGATCATCACATTTTCAGCGCGATCTTTTTCAAGTAATTCAGTTTCTGATTTAGCCGTACCTTTTATTGGACTTGAAGTTAATAAATTTCCTTCGCGACTGATAAAAAGTTCTGGTGAAGCGCTGACAATCGAAACATCATCTGCAAAACCTGATTCGGTTTTAGGAATGTAAAGTGCACTTAAATAGGGTGCCTGATTGTGCTTACTTAATAATTGCCACAAGCCAACAGGATCAAGTGGCTCACTTAAGGGTGCACTTAAGACATAGCAAAGATTAGCTTGGTAGACCCAGCCTCGAGCGATGTCATCGCGAATAGTCGCCACAGCATTTTCGTAATCGGCTTTAGAGATCGAAGGTAGCCAAGACGCTGGATCAATCTTTGGCAAATTAACTGAACCAAAATTAAATTCTGAAATGTGAGTAACACTTGCGAATTCAAAAGCAATAAATTCACCTTCGAAAGTTTGCGTGACAGCCCACCAACCAGATTGGTCCAAATCAGAAGGATCGCGGCTTATGCGCTTAAGTTCGGTGGCAACCTGATCACCGAAGATCCCAATGGCCTGCCTCATGATAAATACCCTATTTTGATTGAACCCCTGCTTTTGAGATAAGGTATCGCAGTCGGGTTAGTTCTTAGCCTTACACGCGGACGTGGCTCAGTGGTAGAGCATCACCTTGCCAAGGTGAGGGTCGCGGGTTCAAATCCCGTCGTCCGCTCAAAAGGAACTCGCATGCCGCGAGTACTTTTAGTGGTGGAGTGGCCGAGAGGCGAGGCAGTGGCCTGCAAAGCCGCGTACACGGGTTCAAATCCCGTCTCCACCTCAAGCGAAGTTACCCTTAGGTCGATTGGCGCAGTTGGTTAGCGCGCTTCCTTGACATGGAAGAGGTCACAGGTTCGAGTCCTGTATCGACCACAGAAAATCAAATGCTAATTACTGTGCTTCTCTGCTAAGTGCACTAAATCTTGAAATTGCTCGGAAATATTTCTTTCGATAGCCACCTTTTTTCATTTCAGGTGAAAACAATTCCTCTACTGGGCTGCCGCTATAGGCAACAGGAATTTGTAAGTCATAAAGCCTGTCAATAAAAACTACCCAGCGAAGCGCGTTCGCTTGATTTG
This sequence comes from Actinomycetota bacterium, assembly GCA_041179585.1. GTDB lineage: Bacteria > Actinomycetota > Actinomycetes > S36-B12 > UBA5976 > UBA5976. Next base: position 8,346 of record JBEGTB010000048.1, on the reverse strand, counting down.
TTAATGGTGCAAGATCTCTAATGTTGAGTTGAGTGACATCTTTAAGTAGCGAAGCGTAAGCACTTGGGTGAACTTTTTGAAGATGAGAGTCAAGATCAGCCATGTCATTTAGCGCAAAGTTCGCAGGTCCTAATTCAAGCGCACTATTTGTCCTCGGTGGGGCCGCTTGTTCATGGTCACGGTGCCGATAATCAGGACCATCAACTCTCACGACATCAAAGTGGGCAGCTAAACCTTGTATCTCGCGCATGAAGTCATCTGCAGCAAATCGTCCTTCACCTAAGCGATCGGGCAACGTATTACTCGTTGCGGCAATGTTCACGCCTTGATCAACTAAGCGATTTAACAAAGTACTCATGAGAACGGTATCGCCTGGGTCATCTAGTTCGAATTCATCAATGCAAATCAAGTTGAATTTTGATAGCGCTTGAACCGTTTGTTCAAAACCAAGTGCGCCAACCAGGTTGGTGTATTCAACGAAACTGGCATAAGTACTCTTGCCTTTGAACTCATGAAATAACGCTGCAAGTAAATGTGTTTTACCAACACCAAACCCACCATCTAAATAGATGCCCCTACCCTTTTGCTTTTTATTTTTTCCAAAGAATCCTGATTTCACTTCAATTGGTGAAGAAAACAATTGCATTTTTGAAAGTGCAATCGATTGTGTTGGCTCGTTGGGATCAGGTAGATAGTTCGAGAAACGAACTGAAGCAAACCTAGGTGGTGGTGAGAATTGATCAACGATGTGATCAGCTGAAATCTGCGGAAAGCGAGTGCAAAGGCTGAACACCGCTCTAGCCTATGCAAAGATTGGCGCATGGAGCTGGATCTAACTGGGGCAAGTGTTGGTGACTTAGCCGACTTTTATGCTGTCCCTTCAGATCAAAGAAATTGGCTACGAGCCAACATGGTGATGAGTAAGGATGGTCACTTCGTTGATGAAACTGGTTCATCAAAAGGGTTATCCAGTCCCCTTGATCTAAAAGTCTTACTAACTCTTCGTGCGATTTCAGATGCGATTTTAGTTGGGGCCAATACCGTACGAATTGAAGACTACAAAGTCCCTAAACTTGCAGGCGATTACCAAAATTTAAATTCCAAGCCAGCCAGATTAGTTGTGATATCAAATTCACTCAACTTTGATTTAGGAGCTCGCATGTTCAGTGACCCACTTAATAAACCGCTAATTATTACTTCACAATCAACAGATCAAAATTGGCTTGGAAACAAAGCCAAGTTAGAGCAGTTTTGTGACTTTCTAATTTGGTCAGGTCTAATCAATTTCAATGAACTTATTCCTGCGTTAAATGACTTTGGCTACCGCCGAATCGTTTGCGAAGGTGGCGAGCAACTTCTGACCGAACTTCTAGCCCAAAATCTGATCGATGAACTAGACATAACTTATTCCCCTGTCTCATTGGGTAGCCAAGCCCAGGTAACGCCCCTTACAAATGCGATTTCTAAATGGCCAAATCGAATCCCTGCCAAACTCGGTAGTGACCAAGTTGCCCGAATTAAACGTTAAATTAGATAACTATGAGCGGTTTAAACAAAACAGAAGATCAGTGGCGCCAGGAACTTTCGCCTGAGGAATTTCATGTGCTTAGAGAAGCCGGAACCGAAGCACCATTTGTAGGCGAATACACAGATACCGAAACGGAAGGAATCTACCGCTGTCGAGCTTGTAACGCAGAGTTATTCCGAAGTGATCACAAATTCCACTCTGGCTGTGGTTGGCCATCGTTTTTCACGCCGCTTGCAAAAGATTCTGTTGTTGAAATTTCTGATAATTCGCATGGAATGGTTCGTACTGAAATTCGCTGTGCTAGTTGCAACTCACATTTAGGACATGTTTTTGCTGGTGAAGGCTACGCAACCCCAACTGATTTGCGTTACTGCATTAACTCAATTTCGTTAACGCTTGAACCTAAATCATCCTGATGTGATTGCAATAACGCCGGCCATCGTCACAGCAATGCCGATGTATTGAACCAGCGCTAGGCGTTCTTTTAAGAACCACCAAGCAAGAATTCCTGTCGCAACTGGGAAAAGTGAACCAAGTACTGAAACGATTGCCAGCATTCCCATACCTGCAGCTGCTGCGAAAAATAGGTTTGCCACTGCATCGAAAGACCCTGTTACCGCAAGTAATGGAAGGTCTTCCTTTTTCAATCCACCAATTGATCGCAGGATTAAAGCAACTGAAACCATCGTGCTTACTTGAGCAACACGCATCATTACTACAGTTGCAGCACTATTTATTTGGCCACCTTTTGCCATAAACAAAATACAAAAACCAAACATTGCAGCTGATAAAAATGCCAAAAGAATTGGACCGCTTTTTGCATCCCCTCGAAATTCTGGGCCACTTGCTAAAATAACTCCGATGATTGAAAGAGCAATACCAAAATTTTGAAGTCCAGTTGGTGAATCACCTTGCAAGTAGCCATAGATCAACGGAACAACTACACCAAGTGATCCAATTGGTGCAACGATTCCCATTGAGCCAGTAGCTAAGGCTTGGTAATAAGCCATTAGCGCAACCATGCCGATTAAGCCTGCAAGTACTCCATAAATAACAACTTCTCGGTTAAACCAAAATTGGCTAGTTGCAATAGCGATTGCAAGTGCTGCGACCAGACCAAATGGTTGAGAGCCACCGATGACTGCAATTGAGGATCGTTTTTTAGAAAGGATGCCACCGAGAAAGTCTGCAGTTCCCCAAGTCAAACTTGAAAGCAGTGCGAAGATGATTGCCATTCATGCACTCTACCTGAAGGTATTTAGTTCTTTGTAATACGAAAACCCAATGCTCGCGGCGCGTCAGCAGAAAACTAAAGACATTAATTTATAGGCTCAATTAAGTGAAATTAGTTGCAACTGAGGTGAAGACCGTGGACACCTGGGAAGAAGTTGTAGCAAGTCTTAAGACTCTTGAATTTCGACCTGAATTCTTACTTGAAGAAGTTCCAGCACCCGCCCGCCTAGCACCAAAGAGTTTTGCTTTAGGTCTTGATGTTGTTGGCAGCAATGATGAAGATCTAGCTAATGGTCGGTTTGTAGTTTTACATGATCCAGAAGGTCAAGAAACCTGGAATGGAACACTTCGCATCGTCACATTCGTCAGTGCACCGATAGAAACAGATGTTGTTACCGATGAACTCTTTGACGATGTGGCATGGTCATGGTTGATGGATTCACTTTCTTCATCTCTTGATGGATTCCACAACATCAGCGGAACTGTTACTCGAACTGTTTCGAAATCATTTGCCGGAATTGAAAATCGTGAACGAGAAGCTGACGTTGAGATTCGTGCTTCCTGGACTCCAAATACTTCCAATGTTGGTGAGCAATTAAAAGTCTGGCTAGATTTCGTTGAACAATGTGCTGGCTTAACCCCGTTGCCACCAGGAGTTTCGACAATTTCCCGAAATCGTTAATACATGACCGAAATTGAAGTTATTCGGGTTGATCTACCCCGAGAAGGACTGCCAGATTTAATCGATAGCCAACGAGGCATAAACCGAGCGGCTGAAAAATTGGCAGCTGGCAATGGTCCTGTTGCATTAGATGCTGAGCGAGCAAGTGGTTTCAGATATAGCCAAAAAGCATATCTGGTTCAACTTCGTCGAGCTGGTAGTGGCACATTCCTTATTGATCCAACCGAGTTTGAAAATCTAAACATCATCCAAGAAGCCACAGCTGATACCGATTGGATCCTGCATGCCGCTAGTCAAGATTTAGTTTGCTTGGCTGAAGTTGGATTAAAACCAAACAATGCACTTTTTGATACCGAACTTGCCGGGCGAATACTTGGTTTACCAAAGGTTGGCCTCGGAACTTTAGCTGAACAGCTTCTTAACATTTCGCTTGCCAAAGAACATAGTGCTGCAGACTGGTCCACTCGCCCACTTCCTGATGAATGGCTTGCATATGCGGCATTAGACGTTGAATTCTTATTTGAACTTTGGGAAATTCTTTCAAAACAACTTCAAGAAGCTAATAAATATGAGTGGGCCCTGCAAGAGTTTGAGCATGTCCGCTTAACAACTGAACCTATTGTTAGGCAAGATCCTTGGCGAAAGCTTTCAGGGATCCACAAACTAAAAGATCAACAACAACTTGCTATCGCCAGAGAACTTTGGTTTGCTCGAAATGAAATTGCTAAAAACACCGACATTGCCGCTGGTCGGATCCTAAATGATTCTCAGTTAATCGAAATTGCTACGTGCAGTAATTGGCAAGCTGCTCTTGTTCTTCCATTCATGAAATTACGTGGAATTAATCGAAACCTAGATGTTTGGGCAAATGCATTTGAAACTGGAATAAACATTCCAGCATCTGATTTGCCACCACTAAAAGTTAAATCCGATACAGTTCCACACCCAAGAAATTGGCAAGCAAGGCATCCCGAGGCATTCGCCAGACTTGAAGCAATTCGCACCGCCATTGACACCCTAGCTGAAGAACTTCAGATCCCTACCGAAAATTTGATTACTCCTGAAGTTGTGCGAAAAGCTGTGTGGCTTAAGCCAAGTGATTTGTCCGAACTTGAAAAAATTCTTGATGACAATCGGGTTCGTCAATGGCAACGCGAACATGTTCGTGGACTAATCGCCCAGACACTTAATCTAAATTAGCCAACTACCGCTTGAAGTCTGATGCGCACCGCATTGGTAATGCTCGTGGCATCAAGACCAAAATCAGCAAGTAATGTTGCTCGACTTGCCTGGCGTAAAAACTCTTTTGGAATACCAATGTTTAGAACTGGAATTTCGATCCCTGCTGTGCGCATTGAAGCAGCAATCGCATCACCGATACCACCTGCGACCAAGCCATCTTCGACTGTGATTACTAGCGAGCTATCTGCGAGATTTTTCACAAGGTCTGGATTTACTGGAAGGCACCAAATCGGATCGATCACTCGAACTTGGTAGCCTTCAGCACGCAAAGTGTTTGCTGCTTCTAGTACTTGGATTGCTAAAGCACCAACTGAAATTATGGTTACATCTGGATCCTGGCAATCAAGTAATACATCGCCATAAGGCAAATTCTTTTCTGCCTTGATTTCGCCATTTAGTGTTCCCTTAGGGAATCGAACAACAGTTGGATGATCTGACTTATCTACTGATTTTGCCAAGGCAAGTTTTAGTTGCTCGCCATCGCGTGGCGCAGCAAGCTCTAGAGTTGGCACGATACGAAGTAATGCCATATCCCACATGCCGTTATGGCTTGGTCCGTCATCGCCAGTGATACCAGCACGATCAAGCACGAAAGTCACACCAGCGCTGTGAAGTGCGCAGTCCATGATGACTTGATCAATCGCCCGATTTAAGAACGTGCTGTAGACAGCTACAACAGGGTGCAAACCAGCATGTGCCATGCCCACTGCGCTTGTTACAGCGTGTTGCTCAGCAATGCCAACATCAAAAGTGCGCTGTGGAAAATTAGCTTTGAACTTATCTAAGCCAGTTGGTCCAAGCATCGCTGCAGTTATTGCCACGACATCTTGACGACGATTGCCAATTGCAACTAATTCTTCGCTAAAAACATTTGTCCAAGTTGGCCCAGCGGATTTAAGTGGTTTGCCGTTATCTGGATCAACGATGCCAACTGCATGGAATTTTTCTGCATGATCTTGTTCTGCTGGCTTATAACCACGACCCTTTTCAGTGATCGCATGCACGATAACTGGCGCGCCAAAATCTCTGGCTCGCTTGAGTGCAAATTCAAGTTCTTCAATGTTGTGACCATCAACCGGACCAACATATTTAATCCCTAAATCTTCGAACATGCCTTGCGGTGCGACAAAGTCTTTAATTCCCTTTTTCATGCCATGTAATGCTTCGAACATTGGCGCGCCAACGACGGGTGTGCGTTCAAGAACTGATTTACCCCAATCCAAGAATTTTTCATAACCCTTGGTTGTGCGAAGTGTTGCTAAGTGATGAGCCATGCCACCGATAGTTGGCGAATAAGATCTCTCATTGTCATTAACCACAATTACTATAGAACGTTTAGATCCATCTGCGATGTTATTAATTGCTTCCCAGGTCATTCCACCCGTCAACGCACCGTCGCCGACGACTGCAACTACGTGGCGATCACTTTCGCCATGGATTTCAAAAGCTTTTGCAATGCCATCGGCATAAGAAAGTGCAGTTGATGCATGACTGTTTTCAATTACGTCATGAATACTTTCTTGTCTGCTTGGATAACCCGAAAGACCAGATTCTTGTCGCAAAGAATCGAATTGATCAGCACGACCGGTAACTATTTTGTGAACGTATGACTGATGTCCGGTATCCCAAAGGATCGGATCTTTAGGTGATTCAAATACTCGGTGAATAGCAAGAGTAAGTTCAACAACACCAAGATTGGGACCTAGGTGCCCTCCGGTTTTTGAAACTTTGCTTACTAAAAATTCACGAATCTCATTTGCAAGTTCAGTTAACTGCGGATACGACAAAATGCGTAAGTCATTGGGTGAAGTTATGCGATCTAGCACGCGATAAACACCCTTCGACCAAAATCATTATTAACCGTCTCGGTTATTAACATTTAGTTTACTTAGCGAACTGAAGTGCCTTAATCCCTAGGTTTTTAGGCTGCTAACAGACTTCGAAGGACATATTGCAAGATTCCTCCATGGCGGAAGTAGTCAGCTTCACCCGGTGTATCAATGCGAACTACAGCATCAAACTCAATGGTTTTGCCATCTTGGCCACTTGCTGTGACCTTTACTGTCTTTGGAATTTTGCCGTTATTAAGTTCAACGATCCCTGAAAATGCAAAAGTTTCAGTGCCACTTAGGCCCAAGCTGTCAGCGTTCTTGCCATCAGGGAATTGAAGTGGAAGCACTCCCATTCCGATCAAGTTTGAACGGTGAATTCGTTCGTATGATTCTGCAATTACAGCTTTAACACCGAGTAGCGCTGTTCCTTTTGCTGCCCAGTCACGTGATGATCCCGAGCCGTATTCTTTGCCAGCCAGAATCACTAGTGGAATGTTTGCTTCAGCCGCTGCAACAGATGCATCGTAAATCGTTGTTTGAGGTGCATCAGGTTTTGTGAAATCGCGAGTGAAACCACCTTCAACACCATCTAAAAGTTGATTCTTTAATCGGATGTTTGCAAAAGTTCCACGAATCATCACTTCGTGATTTCCTCGCCGTGAACCATATGAGTTGAAATCAGCTTTTTCAACACCGTTAGCGCTTAAGTATTTACCGGCCGGACTATCAGCCTTAATTGATCCAGCTGGCGAAATGTGATCGGTTGTCACACTGTCACCTAACTTAGCCAGCACTCTGGCACCAGCAATGTCTTTGACTGCCTGTGGTTGTGCTGGCATGTTTTCAAAATATGGTGGACGGCGTACATAAGTACTCTTCGCATCCCAAGCAAAGGTGTCACCAGTTGGAGTATTTAGATTTTTCCAGCGGCTATCCCCTGCAAATACATCTTTGTAGCGTGATGTGAACATGTCTGCATCGATGGCGCTTTCCATCGTCTTTTGAACATCTTCGGTGCTTGGCCAAATGTCTTTGAGGAAAACAGGATTGCCTTCTAGGTCATCTCCTAGTGGATCGTGAAGTAAGTCAACATCCATTGAACCTGCAATTGCGTATGCAACAACAAGCGGTGGTGAAGCTAAGTAATTCATCTTCACATCGGGATTTATACGTCCTTCGAAGTTACGGTTACCAGAAAGTACCGCTGCTGCAGCTAAATCATTTGATTGAATTGCTGTGCTAATTTCTGGTTCAAGTGGACCTGAGTTACCAATACACGTTGTGCAGCCATACCCAACAAGGTTGAAACCAAGTTTGTCTAAATATGGTGTTAAACCTGACTTGTTGTAATAGTCAGTAACCACTTGTGAGCCTGGGGCAAGCGTTGTCTTGACCCATGGCTTTCTACTCAAACCTTTTTCGACAGCATTTTTAGCAAGTAATCCTGCAGCCAACATCACTGAAGGGTTTGAAGTATTTGTACAAGATGTAATTGCAGCAATTACAACTGAACCATTTCCGATTTGGAAGTTTTGACCAGCTAAAGAAACATCAGCTGTCTTATCAAAATCATCTGTATAGGTTGGTAACGCTTCTTCGAAGGCTTTGGAAGCTTTCGAAAGTTCGATTCGATCTTGTGGGCGCTTTGGTCCAGCAATAGATGGAACGATTGTGCCTAGATCAAGTTCGATGTATTCGCTGTACTTAGGTTCAACACTTGGGTTGTGCCATAGACCTTGAGCTTGTGCATAATCTTTCACAAGTGCGATTTGTGATTCAGGACGTCCAGTTAAGCGCAGATAGTTCAAAGTCTCATCATCAATTGGGAA
>JBEGTB010000047.1:0-18776 GCA_041179585.1 Actinomycetota bacterium | reverse complement strand
TGGTAGATAGTGGCAAAAATAATGATCCAAAGTGCATCAAATGGATTGCTAAACAATGTAAATAGCACTGGAATCAAAATACCTAAATAAGTTCCAATTGCTGGAATGAATTGGCCAACTATGCCGGTAATGATTGCCATTGGTAGCCAATAAGGAACACCAATTGCCATAAAGAAAATGCCGTGGGCAAAAATTGAAACCACAGCCAATAAAAGTTTTGAAGCAACAAACCCGCCAGTTTTTTGAACTGCTATGTCCCAAGTTGTTACAAATACTTCTTGTGCTGATGGGCTTAGCCAACGACCAATTGCTCGTCTGACTCTGGTTCCCTCGGCGGCAAAGTAGTAGGCAAATAACAGCATGGTCATGAATTGGAAAATTGCACCAATTAATCCAGTAACAACTCCAACGACGCCGCCCGCTAAGTTACTGGCCCAAGTGGCCATTTGTTCTGGAGTTAGATTAAGTGATTGTTGAATTTCAGCTGAGCTAAGCGTTAAATCAAATGTTGAGTTAATCCAGTTCACTGCATTTGTGACAATTATTGGAAGTTCATCAACAAGCGATGCTGCCTGCGAAAAGAGCACGCCACCAAATAATCCTAAAAATCCGATGCCAACAATGATCAAAGTGATCAGCACTACGCCAACAGCGCCACCGCGCTTCATACCTTTTGCAGTTAACCAGTCGGCTGCAGGATCCATTGCGATCGCAGTAAGCCAGGAAAGTAGCAGCAGAAATATGAAGTTTCGGTTTTTATCAAAAATCCAAAGGCTAACCATTAAGCCAATAACCCAGAAAGTTATGATCCGCAGCGATTGATTCAGATTGTGCCGATCAATCCCGAATAATTGCGCTGGGTTTTTTGACTCTTCATTGGTTTTCTTCATACCTTGACGTTACCTGATCACTTAAATGTAGGTAGGCCATGACACCATAGACCTATGCCAAGTTACCGAGCCGAAGCCATTGTTCTTCGCACGCACAAACTTGGTGAAGCTGATCGAATCATCACATTTCTAACTCGAGAACGCGGCAAAGTTAGAGCTGTTGCAAAAGGGGTTCGCCGAACCAAGAGTAAATTTGGCGCCAGACTTGAGCCATTTAGTCGAGTTGATCTTTTGCTTCATGAAGGCAAAAACTTACACATAATTACCCAAGCCGAATCGCTCAATGCCTACGGGCAAGATCTTGCGATTGATTACACACTCTGGACAGCAGGGCAAACCATGCTAGAAACTGCTGATCGTTTAGTCTCTGAAGAATCTGTGGCAAATGAAGCGCAGTATTTATTACTTGTTGGCGCACTTCGCACACTAGTAAATGGTGAACATGACTCAACTCTGGTACTTGATGCGTATTTATTGCGCGCACTTTCACTTGCTGGGTATTCACCAACACTTGATGCGTGCATAGTTTGTGGGATGTCAGGGGCGCAGCCTTTTTTTCATGTGCCATCTGGTGGAGCGCTTTGCTTTGATCATCGCGCGCCAGGAAGCGTTGCCCCGAAAGCAGAATCAATCCAACTCATGGAAGCGCTCCTTGAAGGTGATTGGAATTTGGCTGATCAGGCAACCGGATCACAAAAAAATGAAGTTGCTGGAATTGTTGCCGCCTATACCCAGTGGCATATGGACAAGACACTTCGATCATTGCCGCTAGTTGATCGAATTCGTTAGTTCCGTGAAAAGATAAATCTATGCAGCCGCCAAAACATAGCTCCGGAGCAACTGCGCCAAAAATTCCAAAAGAATTAATTCCAAAACATGTGGCAATCGTGATGGATGGCAATGGTCGTTGGGCTAAAGAACGCGGCTTACCAAGAACCGCAGGTCATGAAGCGGGCGAACAAAGTTTGATGGATTGCGTTTATGGCGCATTAGAACTTGGAATCACTCACATTTCGGCTTACGCTTTTTCAACTGAAAACTGGAAGCGCTCGCCAGATGAAGTTAAATTCTTAATGAATTTCAATCGCGATGTCATTAGGCGTCGTGTAGGTGAAATGAAAGATTTAGGAGTGCAGATTCGCTGGGCCGGACGCAGACCGAAATTGTGGAAGTCGGTAATTGAAGAATTAGAAAAAGCCGAAGAAATCACCAAGCGCAATAAAAAACTCACTTTAACTATGTGCGTAAATTACGGTGGCCGCGCTGAGATTGCTGATGCAGTTTCCCGAATTGCTAGTGATGTTAAATCTCGCAAACTAGATCCAGCAAAAATTACCGAAAAAACAATAGCTAAATATCTAGATGAACCAGATCTGCCAGATGTTGACTTATTTGTTCGGTCAAGTGGAGAGCAGCGAATAAGTAATTTTTTACTTTGGCAAAGTGCCTATGCGGAGTTTGTATTTCTTGACACTCTGTGGCCAGATTTTGATCGCCGCCATCTGTGGAACGCTTGCGAGATTTTTGCTAGCCGTGACCGTCGATATGGCGGGGCAGTGCCAAATCAAATATCTACGAACAGTTAACGCAAGTTCCAGTCAGCTCAAGTTGATGTGAAGTCAACCTAAATTTATTCATTTTTGCGATTTTGTTTGCCCAGGATTCGATCAGATCATCAATAATCTCGACAGTGATTCCACATCCATCACAAACGATATGGTGGTGATGCTCTTTACTGCAGAGCCTAAATAATGCTTCGTTACTTTCGTTTAAAATCATGTCTACCTGATTTTCCGAATGCATCTGGCCAACTAGTCGGTAAACAGTTGAAAGCCCTACTTTGCTACCAGATTTTTGAAGTTCTGCATGAATTTCTTGGATACTTGCAAATCCAGAAATTTTGTGAAGACAACTTTCTACTGCCTGTCTTTGCTTAGTGTTGCGTTGCATGCTTAACCATGTACAAGATTGATCATTAAGAACATTGCCACAACGCCTAGAAGCGTTGAAACCAAAATTGACTTTGATGGTTTGATTGAGTGGGCTTCAGGCAAAATGTGTGATGTAGCAAGATAGGTCAAGAAACCAGCGAAAATAGCCAAGTAAATTCCAAGAAAGTTATCGCTGATTGCAACAAAGGTTCCAACACTTGCACCACTTATGCGTGCAATGGCATCAGCACCAAGAAGTGTTTTGGCCCGCTTAGCCCAGTTATCAATTCCGCTTAACATGGCAACTGTATTTAAGCCATCTGAAAATGCATGAGCCATAACGGCAACTGCAACCAACCAACCGAAAGTTTGATCAACTTTGAATGCCAGCGCTACAGCTAAACCATCTAAAAATATATGAACAACCATTGCCAGTGCTGCGATTAGTCCGCCGATCTGATGCGGGTGTGAGTGATCAGGAACAGCGCCGTGTTCATGTGGATCGTGTGCGCCAACTAGTCGCTCGATGACGTGTAACACCAAGAAACCGGTTAAAAAGGCAACCATCACAGCAGGTACATGCCAGATTTCCAATGTGGTTAATTCAAATACTTCAGGCAAGAGGTCGAAGGCCACCAAGCCCAGCAATAATCCTGCGCTTAACCCAAGAACTAGATGATTCTTACTTCGCGCGCGCAATGCCAGTAATCCACCAAAGAAGGTGGCCAGAACTGTAAGAGAAGCTACGAAAATCCCCATTTGAACTCCTTATTGAGAATGATTCCAGTTTAGACTTATTAAGAATCATTGTCAATAAGCCTTGGTCGCTAAAGTTAGTAGCCAAGGTCGGGGGATTTATATGTCTAGTAATTTGCGCAAGAAGTTAGAAGTCTTAAGTACACCTGCACTATTAACAATTAATAATTGGCCAAAGTGGCTAGTGCCAATTCTCATGTTGTCATTTCTGTTAATTGGCCTTTTTGCGCCAGGTGTCGTTGGTGGATTTTTTATATTTCTCGTTGGCCTTTTTGTCGGCTGGCTACTTTTCTTATCTTGGCCGCTACTTGACGCTAAATCAAAACTTTTCAGATTTGTACTTGTTGCGATCATTTTGCTTTCTGGGCTTACACAGATTTTGTTCGTTAAATGAGTCTTGGACCGTTTGTTTCGCTTTGGATTTTTGACCAAGGTGATCTCGACCCCTGGTTGGCAAGTGCAAAAACTGCAATCAAAACCATGCAGGAAAAACCTGGGTTCATAGAAGCTCAAGTAGGACGAAGCCCTGATCAGGCTAATAGGTTAATCGTGACTACAAAATGGGCTGATGTTGGCTCTTATCGCAGGGCACTTTCATCAAATGAAGCCAAAATGCAAGTTTGGCCATTTCTAGCAAATATGAAGGATGAGCCAAGTGCATTTGAAGTATTGCAAGCAGCCGATGGCGCGAACTTTAGTCATTACGAATCAAGTCTGGATTCTTAGTTCGATTAGTTAGCCGACTAGACTTAAAGCACTTCGGAAGGCCGGCAACCAGTCGGATCGCCCTTAAGTGATTGATGAGTTAATGGATCGCGTAGACGCAATTGTTAATCTGTCCAAACGTCGTGGTTTTGTTTACCCGTGCAGCGAAATTTATGGTGGCACTAGATCGGCTTGGGATTACGGCCCATTAGGTGTTGAACTTAAAGAGAATGTAAAGCGCCAATGGTGGAAAGCTATTGTGCAAGGTCGGGACGACATTGTTGGTCTAGATAGTTCAGTAATCCTTTCACCGCAGGTATGGGAAGCATCTGGCCATATCAATGCATTCGTTGATCCGCTTACCGAATGCCTTTCTTGTCACCGCCGCTTCCGTGAAGATCACTTACTTGAAGAATTCGAAGAGCGCAAAGGTCGCGCGCCAGAAGGTGGCTTAGCTGATATCCCTTGTCCAAACTGCGGAACAAAGGGTCAATTCACAGAACCGAAAATGTTCAATGGTTTACTTTCAACAAACCTTGGTCCAGTAGTTGATGAGAATTCACTGCATTACTTACGTCCAGAAACTGCGCAAGGTATTTTCGTAAACTATGCAAACGTTGCGGCTTCATCCCGCAAGAAACCGCCATTTGGAATTGGCCAGACTGGTAAGTCATTCCGTAACGAAATTACTCCTGGAAACTTCATTTTCCGCACTCGAGAATTTGAACAGATGGAAATGGAGTTCTTTGTTGCTCCAGGTACAGATGAGCAGTGGCATGAATACTGGCTGCAGGAACGTTATAACTGGTACATCGACTTAGGTTTAAATCCAGAGAACTTACGCTTCTTTGAACATCCAAAAGAAAAACTTTCTCATTATTCAAAGCGCACAGTTGATATCGAATATCGTTTCCAATTTGGCGGAAGTGAATTTGCTGAGCTTGAAGGTATTGCGAATCGAACTGATTACGATCTAAAAACCCATATGGAACACTCAGGCAAAGACTTGAGCTATTTCGATCAAGAATCTGGCGAGAAGTATGTGCCATTTGTGATCGAGCCAGCAGCAGGTTTAACCAGAGCCGTATTTGCTTTCATGCTTGATGCATACGCTGAAGATGAAGCACCAAATACCAAAGGTGGCGTCGATACCCGCGTTGTGATGCGATTTGATAAGCGCCTGGCACCAATCAAGGCTGCAGTTCTTCCGCTATCGCGAAATTCCGATCTTTCACCAAAAGCTCGTGACTTAGCCGCGCAGCTTCGCAAGAACTGGATGATTGATTTTGATGATGCTGGTGCAATTGGGCGTCGATACCGTCGTCAGGATGAAATCGGAACCCCGTATTGCATCACGGTTGATTTTGAAACTTTAGAAGATCAAGCAGTAACCGTTCGTGATCGCGACACCATGAATCAAGAGCGAATTGGTTTAGATGCCCTTGAAGGATGGCTTGCTGCCCGACTTATTGGTTGCTAATGTTTGCTGATCTTTTAGCAAATAACCCGGTAATTGAGTTGGCACCGATGGCTGGTGTGACCAATCGTGCTTTCCGCAGAGTTTGCCGCGAGGCATCAACTGAATTGCGCGCAGCTGCTGGCCAGGTTGATGCTGATGGAACGATTTATGTTGCCGAGATGACAACGTCTCAAGCACTGCTTATGCGCAATCAAGAAACGCTTGACCTGGTCACGTTTGATGGCGATGAAAAAGTTCGAAGTATTCAGCTATACGGCGTTGATCCAAAAATTGTTGGTGATGCGGTGCGAATGGTGGTCGCCGAAGATATGGCAGATCACATTGATCTAAATTTTGGTTGCCCTGTGCCAAAAGTAACCCGCAAGGGCGGGGGAAGTGCGCTTCCATGGAAACGAGATTTATATCAACAGATCGTTCAAGCCGCAGTTAAGAATGCCGACGGGAAAGTTCCAGTAACGGTAAAGATGCGCATTGGCATCGATCTTGATCACATCACTTATTTAGATGCTGGAAAAATCGCTTCAGAAGCTGGCGTAACTTGGGTGGCCCTTCATGGCAGAACAGCTGCACAGTATTACGGGGGCCAAGCTGACTGGTCAGCGATTGCCAAACTTGTTGAACATATTCCAAATACTCCAGTTTTAGGTAACGGTGATATTTGGTCAGCACATGACGCCAAAAGAATGATCAGCGAAACTGGTGCACGCGGTGTTGTGATTGGTCGTGGCTGCCTAGGTCGACCGTGGTTATTCGGTCAGATTAGATCTGCTTTTGCTGGTGACCAAATTCCAAATGAACCAAAATCTGGTGACATTTTGCGCTGGATGAAGCGACATGCGCAGCTACTTTGCCAAATGCACGGTGATGAATTTTATGGATGCCGTGAGATGCGCAAACACATGGCTTGGTACTTAAAAGGTTTAGTTGCTGGAAGTGAAGTTCGTGGGGCGCTTGCGCTAATTAATTCACTTTCGGAAATGGATGACTTGCTTTCAACAATTGATCCAAATCAGCAACTAACTGATGAAATTGCACATGCACCCCGTGGGCGCACCACACCAGAGAAGAAAGTCAATCTTCCAGATGGCTGGCTAAATTCTCAAGTTATGTCTAAAAGCGAACAAGAGACTGTGCGCAGTGCTGAACTTAGTGTCAGTGGGGGATAGTTAACTTATGAATATGTATGAAAGTGCTGACCTAGAGCGTTGGGTAGCAGAACCCAACAAAAGTGTTCAGCGCACCGAGTTTGCAAGAGACCGCGCGCGCATCATGCATAGTTCAGCACTTCGTCGCCTAGGTGTTAAAACTCAGGTTCTAGTAGCTGCCCAAGATGATTTTCCAAGAACTAGACTTACCCATTCACTTGAAGTGGCACAAATCGGTCGTGAACTTGGCTTTGTTCTTGGTTGCGATCCAGATCTAGTTGACACTGCATGTTTGGCGCACGATCTTGGCCATCCGCCTTTTGGGCATAACGGTGAAACAGCATTAAATGAACTGGCAAGTGACATTGGTGGCTTTGAAGGCAACGCTCAATCATTTCGATTGTTAACCAGACTTGAACCAAAAGCAATTGGACCAGAAAGCGGACCAAGACCAGGTAATTCAATCGGGCTTAATTTAACTAGGGCATCACTTGATGCAGCTTCAAAATATCCATGGATCAAAAAAACGGGTAATTCAAAGTATGGCGTCTATGACGATGATGCAGATATTTTCACTTGGGTAAGAAATGGTCGAAGTGATGACCGAACAAGTTTTGAAGCCCAAGTTATGGATTGGTCAGATGATGTGGCCTACTGCGTGCACGACGTAGAAGATGCGATCCATGAAGGACATGTTGATGTGCGAATTCTCGATTCAGAGTCAGGACGAGCTGAAATTGTGGCAATCGCCAGGCAGTGGTACGGAGAAGAATTCGACGCGAATGCTTTGGATGAGGCACTTCACCGACTTAACAGTTTGGTTTCTTGGCCGCATTCATATGACGGCACTTTAAAGTCACAAGCTGGGCTAAAGAACCTAACCAGTCACTTAATTGGTCGTTTTTGTATAGCCGTTCAAAAAGCCACTCAAGAAAAATATGGCACCGCGCCACTAACTAGATACGCAGCTGATCTTGAAGTGCCAATTGAGAGTCGTTATGAAGTAACTGCGCTAAAGGCGTTGTCGGCTCGTTTTGTGATGAGTCGCGAGGGAGTAGATGTTCAGTATTCCAGACAACGTGAACTAATTGCTGACCTACACAAAGTCTTAAGCGCTAATCCGCAGGCTCATTTGGATTCGATTTATCTAGATCTGTGGAATAACGCACAATCAGACTCGGCAAAAAAGCGCGTAGTTATTGACCAATTGGCTTCATTAACAGACGTTAGCCTCGCCCAGTGGCATACCAAACTTTGCAATTAGGCTTACGTTGTGGCTGGGCGCATTAAAGAAGAGGACGTAAATACAGTCCGTGAGCGCGCTCGCATTGATGAAATTGTTCGCGAAACTGTAACTCTTAAAGCCGCAGGCGGCGGATCTTTTAAGGGTCTTTGCCCTTTTCATGACGAACGAACCCCGTCATTTCATGTGACCCCAAGTAAGAATTTGTATCACTGCTTTTCTTGCGGTGAGGGCGGTGACGTAATAACTTTTGTGCGAAAGATCGATGCCTTAAGTTTTACTGAAGCTGTTGAAAAGATCGCTGCTAAGTACTCAATTGCTTTGCGATACGAAGATGGTCCAAGTTCTGGTGGATCAAATCAGGGGCAGCGTTCAAGGCTGATCGAAGCCCATAATCTGGCAAGTAAGTTTTACCAAGAGCAACTTAGACCTCCAGATGCCGCGCATGCTCGTAAATTCCTAACTGAACGTGGCTTTGATGAGGAAGCCTGGAATCAATTTGGTGTTGGTTATTCACCAGCTGGTTGGGATGGACTTCGCACACACCTTAAGAGCAAAGGTTTTAACGAAGAAGAACTTCTAACTGGCGGACTTTTAGTTCAGGGTCAAAAAGGTGGCTATGACCGCTTCCGCGACCGCCTGATGTGGCCGATAAGAGATTCAGGTGGTGACACCATTGGGTTTGGTGCACGAAAGCTTTCAGATTCTGATCAAGGTCCTAAGTATTTAAATACTCCTGAAACTCCGATTTATCGTAAATCTCAGGTTCTATATGGCATCGACCTTGCCCGTAGAGAGATGGCTAAGCAGCAAACTGCTGTCGTAGTTGAGGGCTACACCGATGTGATGGCCTGTCATCTATCTGGAATAACAACGGCTGTAGCAACTTGTGGAACGGCATTTGGTAGCGAACATGTCAAAGTGCTTCGCCGCATTCTGATGGATGATGAATCTAAACCAGCATCAGTTATTTACACATTTGACGGTGATGAGGCTGGCAAGAAAGCTGCTATCAAAGCTTTCAACGAAGATCAAAAGTTTGCCGCATCAACATTTGTCGCAGTTGAGCCACATGGCCTAGATCCATGTGATCTAAGACTTCAAGGTGGGGCAGAAGCAGTTAAGAATTTGATTGCAGCCAAAGTTCCGTTATTTGAATTTGTAATTAAAACGACGCTTGCTGATTTTGATTTAAAGACCGCAGAGGGTCGCGTTGCGGCAATGCGAGCTGTTGCTCCGATTGTTTCAAGTATTAAAGATCCAGCATTGCGACCTGAATACACCAGAACCGTTGCTGGCTGGCTTGGCATTGACGAAGCAACTATGCGTAAAGAAACAGCACCTAAAGCAAAAGCAACAGCTGCCCCGGCAAGAACTGGTGCGCCAGATAATCAAACAGCAACTATTGAGCGTGAAGCTTTAAAGAGTGTTTTGCAGTGGCCCTCGCTTGTTGGTCGCTGGTATGAATCGTTAGAAGAAGCAGTGTTCACGGTTCCAGCAGCCGTTGAAGTATTCAAAGCTTGCCAATCTGCAGGTGACCCACTTTCATTTTCAGATTCGCAAGCCTGGGTTAATGCCGTTCTAGCCGCTGCATCTACTGATGAAACCAAATCCCAGATTCGCGCATTAGCAATCGAGCCTTTGCCCAATGACAACCCAACGGAAAAATACATTCAGGCGGTTTTGGCCCGAGTTCTAGAAATGTCAGCCGGACGCAACATCGCCTTACTTAAGTCCAGGCTTGCACTTTCAGAAGTTGACTCTGGGGCAGAAAATCAGGATTTGATTCTTGCTGAACTTTTTGAACTTGAGTCCTACCGGCGAACTATGCGTGAATTTGCAATTGGCGATATCGATGTCGATCTTTAAGAGACAAGCATCCGAATTTAGCGATCATCTCATCTCTGGTGAGCGAGTGATGGCTGCTGCGCCGCATTCAGGCGGGAGATTGGTTGCGACAAACTTTGCACTACTTAGTTTTGATAACCATGAAAATTTAAGGATTCCTTGGGAATTGACGCTTAGTGCTAAGTGGGATGAATCAGTGTTAGTTGTTGTTAGCCAGGATGAACCAAATGGGACTGCAAGAACCCGAGCTTGGAAGTTGGATGAACCAGGACTGATTCCAGACACAGTGCGAGAGCGGATCACCACAGCGCAGGTTTTCGACCAAGTAAAAGATTTGCCCGAGGTGGGCAAAGTCAGATTTTTGGCACGAAAAAGCGGTCAAGAAATATCATGGGCCGCGTTGCCTGAATCCGAAATTTCACCAAGTTCACAAACTCACATTCAAAATGAATTGAATCGGTTACGCCAAACTCTGGGCATTTAGCCAGTTTGGGGCAACTAAAGCCCTTTGTTAGTATTGGTGAGCCAATCCCCTGTAGCTCAATTGGCAGAGCACTCGACTGTTAATCGAGTGGTTGTTGGTTCGAGTCCAACCGGGGGAGCATCGGTTTAATCCCATAAATCCCAATCTGTGCCATTTAGGCTATCTAAATAATGATTGCGCGCCTGATTTCTATTTTTATGGTTGTTGGAATTGGGTTGGGTTTCACTCCAGCAAATGCAACGCCAGGTAAGCCAAACGCAATCGAAACTCCATATCGCTCATGTAGCTATCCAAAGGGACCATCCGTTGTGCGCCCACCAAATGCAGCCAACTGGGCTGCCCAAGGATTTGGTGATGTGGTCAAGGGAATCGATATTTCAAGATGGAATCATCCAGATGAAAAGCCAATTGATTTTGAAACCCTGAAATCTGAATATGGCATAACTTTTGTGCTGATTAAATCTTCAGATGGTGGCACGAATGCAAATGCCCTTGCTAAGAAGTGGTTTGAAATTGATAGCAAAGCAGCCCAAGAACAAGGTCTAGTTGTTGGCGGTTATCACTACGCGCTTCCAGGCAATTTGGCTAGCGACCCAATTAAAGATGCAAAGGTGCAGGCGGCGCGTGCGGTACGACAGGTTGCTGGTGCAAAGCTAGGGCAGTTGCCATTGACGCTAGACATGGAAGAGCTTCCATGTGGTTGGACAACAATCGAATTAGCTAAATGGACAGAAGCATTTCTTACTGAAGCAAAACGCTTAACTGGTCGAACCCCAATCATTTATATGAATGGCACTTTTATTAAGCGTTTAGTTGAAGCCAACATCGCAGACTTCTCGCAATATCCACTTTGGTTAGCCAAGTGGGGCCCGAGTTTAGGTACTGATCCAGGTCCGTTTACTACTTGGCAAGGTTCTTGGACAATCTGGCAATTCACAGCAGATGGCAAAATTAACGGAATTGAATCTAAATACACAGACTTAAATGTATTTAATGGAACTCAAAGTCAGTTCCAAGATTTCATTAATCGTTAAGCAAACGCTGCATCAAGGGCGACTTCAACCATCGCTTTAAAGCCAGTTTCACGTTCTTCGGAACTTGTTAATTCATGAGTGCGAATCAAGTCGCTCACAGTGCAGATGGTCAATGCACGACGGCGGTATTTTGCTGCAATTGTGTAAAGTCCTGAGCTTTCCATTTCTACTGCATAAACACCAAGTGATTCAAGCACATCGAGTGCATTGCTGTCGTCATAGAACTGATCCATGGTTGCGATGCCACCAACATGATGCGACAAATTACGGCTGCGTGCTGCCTTGACGGCTGCTTCAAGGAGGTCGTAATTAGCTGTTGGTGCAAAATCTAATCCACCGGTTGCTCTGCGGTTAACACCACTGTCAGTTGATGCAGACATCGCAATCACAATGTCACGTAATTTAAGTGGACCAACTGCACCACAAGTACCAACACGGATGGCAGTTTGAACATCAAAGTCTTTGAATAGTTCAGTTACATAAATCGAAAGTGACGGAACTCCCATGCCAGTTCCTTGAACTGATACGCGATTGCCTTTGTAGGTTCCAGTGAAGCCAAACATGTTACGAACAGCGTTGTAGCGAACTGGGTTTTCAAAGAAATTCTCTGCAATCCACTGAGCCCGAAGTGGGTCACCTGGAAGTAGAACTGTTTCGGCGATGTCGCCCTTATTTGCACCAATGTGTGGAGTACTCATACTTTTAATCTACCTAAGTCCTTTCTGGGTTAGTCATGGGGACGAGAAACTTGATATACCTGATCAAGGTTTGAGGTATCGGCCAGACGATGCGAGGCCACTATCAGCGATTTAGCCTTGGTTGCATCTAAAACATTTTCCATTACTTGATCTGCAAGTTGTGAATCTAAATGTTCTGTTGGCTCATCAAGGACCCATACGTTTGGATTCGCAATAAACAATCGAGCAAGAGCCAATCGTTGCCTTTGCCCTCCCGACATAGTGCTACCTCGCTCACCGATCATAGTTTCCAGTTGATTTGGCATGGCTTTTACCCAGTCAGCAAGTTGAACTTGCGCTAAGGCTTTCCACATTTGTTCATCTGTTAGATCTTGCGGATGATCTGATGCGAGGCGAAGATTTTCTGCGATAGTTGTTGCAAAAATGTGTTGCTCAGGTGAGCTTACGATTACATTTTCACGAATTACTTGCCCAGTTAGTTGGGTGCTATCAACACCACCAACTGTGTATCTACCTGATCTAAGCGGAAGGAATTTTTGCAAAATAGCAATAATTGTTGATTTACCAGATCCACTCGGCCCCACTAGTCCAAGTGAAGAATTTTGAGGAACCACAAAATTCACGTCACGGACAGCATCCTGATTTGCCCAAGCTGCGCTGGCATTGGTCAACTTAATTTCCACTGATGAAATAGTTGAGCTTTGTGCTGGTTCGGTAATTGGATCAGGTGAATCCATGACTTCAATTAATCGGTTTGCGCTACTGCGAACCCGAGCAAGTGCAAGAGCGGCGTTAGGAAAGTTTGAAACTGATTCAAATGCAGCCATCGGGATCATCGCAAGCACAGCAAGAAGTGCGCCATCAATTTTTCCGTCAGTGAAGGCAACTATTGCAACATACGTTGAGCTAAGGATCGCAACACCTTGAGCCAAAATCAACAAGCCACTAGCTAGACCCGATGCAAAAGCCTGTTTACGGGCGATAGTCGTTAATTTCTCATCAAGTTCAGTTAATCGATTTAATGCCGCATCATGTTGACCCAGAGAAATAATGTCAGCATTTCCTGAATAGAACTCGATTAATTCATCAACTAATTCACCGCGAACTTGGGCCGTAGCTTTCTCGCTTTTTGCAGCATTCCAAGAAGTGATTAATGGAATCACTGCACCTGCAAAAAGCAAGGTTAGAAACATAACAAGCCCAGCACTTGGCAGTAGCCAAGCTGATAAACCAACGGCAAAACTTGCAGCGAAAATTCCAGAAGTGATCGGAAGCACTACGCGAAGGGGCAGGTCTTGAACAGCATCAACATCAGCTACCAATCGAGCAAGCAAATCACCGCGCCTAAATGCTGGAAGTCCTGCTGGCGCTAATCGTTCAAGTCGATCAAAGACGGCTCGATGAATTCCAGTTAGGGAGTTAAATGTGGCACTGTGTGAAAGTAAGCGTTCGGCATACCTAGCCACTCCGCGGCTTAGGGCAAATGTTCTCACCCCAACAACTGCAACCGAAAGTGTTAGAACCGGTGGCATTAAAGCCGCTTTAGAAATAAGCCAACCGCTGGTTGCCATCAAGGCAATCGAACTAATTAATGTCATCGCACCAAGTAGGGCAGAGCCAAAAAGCTGCGTCTGCATTGGTTTAAAGTATTGCCACATCCTTTTCACGGCACTCATGAGCTAACACCGCTAAATTCAGGTTCTTTAACTTCAATCACTTGATCGGAATTAATAACAAGATGTGGTCTATGGGCAATCGCTATCACACATTTACCCTCAGCTACCAAATTTTGAATCGTTGAATTAATGTGCTCTTCGGTCTTGCTATCAAGGGATGCCGTTGGTTCATCCAAAATAAATATTGGACGGTTTTGAATTATTGCCCTGGCAAGTGCAATTCTTCTTCGTTGACCCATGGATAAACCAGTTGAGGAAGTTAATTTTGTCTCTAGACCATTTGGTAAATCAGTTGGATTTGTGACTGATAGTCCAACTTTTTCGAGTGCAGAAATAATGTCTTGATCATTGGCACTGGGATTAGCCATTTGAATTGCCTGGCGAATAGTTCCATACGGTAGCCATGGCGATTGTGGGAAGTAACTTATGTGACTGCGCCAGTAGTCAAGATCTAAATTTGAAATAGCCTGATTGTTCACTTTGATTGAACCAGATGCGCACTTTGCAAAACCCAAAAGTAAATTAACTAAAGTTGATTTTCCAGATCCACTTGCGCCTTTAATGGCTGTGAGTTGTCCAGATCGAGCTGTAAAACTAATCGGCGATAGTGCAATTAATTCAGACTTTGGATAAATGTAAGTAACTTGGTCAACGCAAATTTCAATCGAACTTGAGAAATCTGGCTTTAAAGTTCCGCTTGTCGAAGAAGTGGGTGCCTCAAGAATTTCAAACATGCGATCTGCTGCGCCAATACCGTCAACAACTGCGTGGAATTGTGCGCCAAGTTGGCGAAGTGGGATGTAAGCCTCGGGAACAAGAAACAAAACAATTAATCCTTCGCGCAAATTTATTGAACCGTTTACAAGGCGAAGACCTATCGAAACTGCCACTAATGCCATGGAAAGAGTTGAAATTAATTCCAAAACCAATGAAGACAAAAATGAAACGCGCAAAACACCCATCGTTGCGCTGCGGTATTCATTGCCAACAGCAGCGATCGCATCTGCCTGGCGCTTTGCCCGATTAAAAACTTTTAGCGTTGGTAGACCTTGAACCAAGTCAAGGAAATGGCCAGAAAGTGCTTGCAAGCTATTCCATTGGCGATCAACTTTGTTTTTTGAATAGATGCCAACAAGTGCCATGAAAAATGGAATCAACGGAATTGTCAGGCCAATAATTACCGCGCTCAGTAGATCTTGGGTAAGGACAGTTATTCCAACTGTCAATGGGATTGCAGCAGCTAAGAAAATTTGGGGCAGGTATCTTGCAAAGAAAGTATCAAGTGCATTTAAACCCTGTGTACTTAAAGTTGCTAGGTCTGCACTTTGCCTGCTTGAAACCCAAACTGGACCAAGTTCTAAAGTTTTTGAGATAACTGCTGTGCGCAATTGACTTTTTGCTTTATTTGATGCCCTGGTTGCAAAGACATCCGATAGCCAAGCACTTAGCGCGCGCGCTAAAAATACTGCGCCAAGTAAATAAAGATCACCTAAAACGTCAGCGAGCTCCTTGCCGCCAAGATAAATGTCGACAAGGAGCCCACCTAATAGCAAGGCTTGCAGGATGATTAGCGCGGTATTAACTAGTCCGTTTACTGCTGAAAAAGCTAGAAAAGATTTTGTAGCTTTTGCGTACTTCAGCAGTCGCTGGTCTATCGCACGCATAATCCTCCTACATCTTTATGCCTTAACTTCTTCTAGTCCTAGTGTTCCAGACTCTGGATTTGGAATCTGATCCGCACTTAGTCGCTTGCGGAAAATCCAATAGGTCCAGGCTTGATAAGCCAAAACAATCGGAGTAAACACGACAGCAACGATCGTCATCACTTTTAGGGTGTAGTCGGTAGACGATGCGTTGTAGATGTCTAGACCAGCCTGTAGTCGATCAATATTTGGCATCACATTTGGGTATAGAACACCAAATAGTGAAACTACAGCTAGCAGCAACGTGGTTGCAGAGAAGAGGAACGCCCAACCATCTTTGCGCACTCGATTTGCTGCAAGACCTGCAACCCACATAACTGCAGCAGCCAAGATTGGAACCCAAGTCCAGGCTTTTTGCGAATAGGCAAGTTGTGTCCAAAGTAGGAATGCAACTGCAAGCACAGCGGCAATTAAACCGATCTGTCCAGCAAGGGCATTACTACGAGCACGAATAGGACCATCTGTCTTAAGTGCTAAGAAGATGGCGCCGTGGGTTAAGAACAGCGTCAAAGTAACCAGACCACCAAGTAGTGCGTATGAATTCAAAAGATTAAAGAATCCACCTGCATATTCAATGTTTCCTAGTTCACTTGTTTCAAGGGGAACACCGCGAACGATGTTTGCAAATGCCACGCCCCAAAGAAGTGCTGGAATGAAAGAACTAACAGCAATTGCTAGGTCCCAACGTTCGCGCCACTTCATATCGCCATGCTTACTGCGGTATTCAAATGCCACACCACGAATGATTAGTGCCACCAAAATAAGCAGTAGTGGCAAGTAGAAACCACTAAATAAGGTTGCATACCATTCAGGGAATGCGGCAAAAGTTGCACCGCCAGCTACCAGTAACCAAACTTCGTTACCGTCCCATAGGGGACCAAGTGTTGTAATAATTGCCCGGCGTTCGCCTTCATTTTTTGCAACAACTCTAAGTAACATGCCTACACCGAAGTCAAAACCTTCAAGGATGAAGTATCCAATCCAGAGCACCGCGATAAGGCCAAACCATACGGTTGTTAATTCCATGATTAATTCCTCTTTCGCTTAGTAGGAGAAGGTCAGAACACGATCGTTCTGAGGGTTAGCATCTTCTGGCACTTCAACTTTTGCTGGAGGACCAAGTTTGATTGCTTTAATTAGCAGACCGAATTCAATTACTGCAAGACCTGCGTAAAGCAAAGTCAAAACAACCATTGAAGTTAGTACTTGAGCAGCGCTCACTCCAGGTGAAACACCAGCTGAAGTTTGCATTAGACCAAAAACAACCCATGGCTGACGAGCCATTTCAGTGAAGATCCAACCCATGCTCATTCCAAAAAGTGGAAGGAATGGCATTGCAATTGCAAAGCGAGTGAACCATTTGCCTTTTGGTGTGGCACCTTTTCGGGTGACCCATAGTGCATAAACAGCAAACAAACCAGCTAATGCACCAAGACCAATCATCAATCGGAATGACCAGTAAGCAATTGGAATAACTGGCTTGTAGTCGCCAGGTCCAAATGTCTGTTCATATTGAGCTTGAAGATCATTGATGCCTTCAACGGTTCCATCAGCTGAGCCAGTAGAAAGAATTGAAAGCACCTTTGGAATACCAAGAGTAAAAATTGGTTCCTGACCATCAAGAGTTCCAACTGTGAACAAACTAAATTCTGCTCCGTCAGTTGTTTCATAAAGTGCTTCAGCAGCTGCCATCTTCATTGGCTGCTGTTCAACCATGATGCGTGACTGCATATCACCTGAAATGAATACCAAGACACTCGAAACAAGCACTGTAATCATGCCAAGTTTCATTGTTGGCCGAGCAACATCTGCAGCTTTCCCTCGAACAAGTAACCAAGCCGAGATGCCAGCTACAAATGCACCGGCAACTAAGAACGATGAAGTTACGGTGTGGAAGAAAGCAGTAACTGCTGTGTTCTGGGTAAGTACGGTAACGATGCTGGTCAATTCAGCACGGCCAGTTACTTCGTTATAGACATAGCCAACAGGATGTTGCATGAATGAGTTAGCAGCCAAGATGAAATATGCCGAAAGCAAAGTTCCAGTTGCAGCTAACCAAATCATGGATAAGTGAATTTTCTTTGGCAATCGATCCCAACCAAATATCCAAGCTCCTAGGAATGTTGATTCCATGAAGAAGGCAAGTAGGCCTTCAATTGCAAGAGGTGCTCCGAAAATATCACCAACAAATCGTGAGTAGGTTGACCAGTTCATACCGAACTGGAACTCTTGAACGATGCCGGTAACAACACCCATAGCGAAGTTGATTAGGAATAATTTTCCATAAAACTTTGTAGCTCTTAAGTACTTGTCTTTATTGGTTCGATACCACGCTGTTTGCAAGCCGGCCACCAAGAAACCAAGTCCAATTGTGATTGGCACAAATAGGAAATGGTAAACAGTGGTGATGCCAAACTGCCATCTAGCGAGATCTAGGGCGTCCATGTGATCTCCTTATATTTAGTTGTCCCTACCTCAACGGTAGAACTACAAATTAAAGAGAGTGTAAATAAAAGGTGTCTACTCAGTCACACTTATTTGAATCATTTTTACAACAAAAAGTTTCTTAATTCTTAAGAAGCAAGTGTTTTAAGTATTTTTGACCAGACTGTGTAAGAAGCAGTCAACATACAAGCCGCAGCAATTTCATATGAAGGTTGAATTGGCGTTGCAGCTCCGGTTATTGCATTAAATGCACTCAAATCATTAATTAAGACAAAGCTGATCCAAGTAGCCCACCAAGTGCCGGTGGCGCGTGAAACTAATTTTTGTTGATCTGTTTGGGTGACTTTTGACTTAAGTAAGCCATCAATAATTCGCTTTGGAAACCAAAATGAAACTACTGGTGCAAGCCAACCCCACGTGACCCAAAGGCGGCGATACTTAATTGCCTCAGGATTGGCTTCAGTTACTTGATCATAAAGTGGCAATAAAAATCTTGTGGTTGCAATCCAAGTCCAAACCAATGTGATCGTAATAAGTAACGACAAATTGTCGTACATTGTCACAATATTTTCAGGAGCAGTTCCATCAGCAAGTTGCGTAGCGTAATCATTGGCACTTGGAATCGAAACAGCTGCCATAACCCATTGAGCAGCAAGTAAGGCTGAGGAAGAAGTTAGGGCAATTTTTCCGTAACTAGTTTTATTATTTGTTGTATTTTCAGACATCTTGAGAATAAGA
>JBEGTB010000046.1:0-3518 GCA_041179585.1 Actinomycetota bacterium | reverse complement strand
GTTGCTGATCAGCGATCCCTTGAAATTGAAATTAATCAGTTATTTGCAACACCTTGCCGTGAATTATTAATTACTGATTCAGTGAAAGCCAAAGCCAAGAGTTTTGCTAAAGCTCACCCTGATTTTGCTGAAGTGTTTGAAAAAGTTGCAGAAGGTATTGCAACTGAAGGCTTGGAAAGCTTTATTCCAGTCTTGGCAGATTCGATAGAAACTTTGTTTGATGTGATTCCGAAGACTTGGGTGATTCAGGAATTAGAACCAGAGCGAATTGCAACTAGAGCACAAGAATTAATTGATACCAGTGCTGAATTCTTAGAAGCATCATGGAGTAATACAACTGCGGGCAATGCGATCCCAGTTGATTTAGGAAAAGGTTTTCATCACTTCACCCACCTGAAATCTGAAAATCAATCTCGCACGTGGGTTTCGCTTTCAACACTTATGGGACCAGATGCGCTTATTCCAGAACTAGAAACATCCCCGCAATACCGCGGACAATTCGAATCCTTGGTTGAACAACTGGCAAATTGGTGGGCTGATGATTTTCAAGTTGTAATTTCGATGGCAGCAACAGGAACAGCAGAGCGCTTAGTTAATACTTTGACGGAGCACGCAGTTGCCGCACGACAAGTTGATAAAGCAGATCCAATAACCAAACGCGTTGATGTAGTTCTAGGCCACCAAGAAAATGGTCTTATTTTCAAAGCGGGCAAGCTTGTCTTCTTAACCGAGACTGATCTTTTTGGAAATCGTTCAACGACCAAAGCAACTAGGTCGATGCCAAGTAGGCGAAAGACAACGATTGATCCATTGACTTTAAAGTCTGGCGATTACATAGTTCATGAACATCATGGTGTTGGTAAATACATAGAAATGTCACAGCGCGTAGTTCAAGGCGCCACGCGCGAATACTTAGTAATTGAATACGCCTCTAGTAAGCGAGGCCAACCAGGTGACCGTCTTTATGTGCCAAGTGATCAACTTGATCTGATTACTCGTTATGTCGGTGGGGAACTGCCAACTTTAAATCGCCTAGGTGGTGGCGATTGGGCAGCAACTAAATCACGTGCTCGAAGAGCCGTCAGGCAAATTGCTGGTGAATTAATCAGACTTTATGCAGCGCGCATGGCAAGTAGAGGTCATGCATTCGCTCCTGATTCACCTTGGCAGCGAGAACTTGAAGACGCATTCGAATATGTTGAAACGCCAGATCAATTAAGCACGATCAACGAAGTTAAAGCTGACATGGAACGCGACATTCCAATGGATCGTTTAGTTTGTGGCGATGTTGGTTATGGCAAAACAGAAATTGCAGTTCGCGCAGCTTTTAAAGCTGTGCAAGATGGTAAACAGGTCGCTGTACTTGTGCCAACGACTTTGCTTGTTCAGCAACACATGGAAACTTTTTCTAGGCGCTATGCGCAGTTCCCAATTAAATTAGCAGCGCTTTCAAGATTTCAAACTGATGGCGAAGTTAAGAAAACTTTTGAAGCAATAAAAGATGGCACAGTTGATGTAGTCATTGGAACGCACAGGTTATTTAATCCAGAAGTTCGGTTTAAAGACCTTGGCCTTGTGATCGTCGATGAAGAGCAGCGCTTTGGTGTTGAACACAAAGAGCACTTAAAAGCCCTTCGCACAAATGTCGACATGTTAACCATGTCAGCAACACCAATCCCACGAACTTTAGAAATGGCCGTAACTGGACTTCGTGAAATGTCCACAATCCAAACGCCACCTGAAGAACGCCATCCAGTTTTAACTTCAGTTGGGCCGTATGACGAAAAGTACATCGTTGCTGCAATTCACCGAGAATTAATTCGCGATGGCCAAGTATTTTTTGTGCATAACAGAGTTGAAAGTATTAACCGGGTAGCTAGTCGCTTAGGTGAACTAATCCCTGAGGCCAGAATTGCCGTTGCCCATGGGCAAATGAACGAGCATCAACTTGAGCAAATAATTGTTGATTTTTGGCAAAAGAAGTACGACGTTTTAGTGTCAACCACAATCATTGAAAGTG
This sequence comes from Actinomycetota bacterium, assembly GCA_041179585.1. Classification (GTDB taxonomy): domain Bacteria; phylum Actinomycetota; class Actinomycetes; order S36-B12; family UBA5976; genus UBA5976. The sequence continues at coordinate 1,498 of JBEGTB010000046.1, read as the reverse complement.
GTTTGGATATTCCAAATGCCAACACATTAATTGTTGATCGAGCAGATACTTTTGGTCTTTCCCAGCTGCACCAATTACGCGGCCGGGTTGGCAGAAGCCGTGAACGTGGTTATGCCTACTTCCTTTATTCACCTGAAAAGCCGCTTACTGAAACAGCGCATGACAGGTTGGCAACTATTGCTGCCCACACCGATTTGGGTTCAGGCATGGCAGTTGCGATGAAAGATCTAGAAATTCGCGGCGCAGGCAATTTACTTGGCGGCGAGCAAAGCGGTCACATCGCTGATGTTGGTTTTGATTTGTATGTGCGCTTGGTGGGCGAAGCTATCGCTGAGGTTAAGAACGGTCCCCAAACTGATCTAGATGTGGTTGTTAAAGTCGAACTTCCAGTTGATGCGCACTTGCCGCATAACTATGTGCCAAATGAAAGATTGCGTCTTGAGGCTTATCGTCGCTTGGCTGATAGTCACACCGATGAACAAATACATGAAGTGGTTGCTGAATTAACTGACCGGTATGGATCAATGCCAGAACCAGTTGAGCGCTTGGTTGATGTGGCCAGATTTCGCATTTTGATGCGAAGGGCAAATGTTGCAGAAGTAATTGGCGCCGGGAAAACGGTGCGCCTGTCACCTGTTGAATTGCCAGAGTCTAAAAGTTTGAGATTGGCTCGAATGTATCCAGGGACAATTATTAAAGCGGCTTCGCGCACCATCATCGTTCCATTGCCACAGGAAAAAGCAATCGGGGTTAAGTCAGAAAGTCCAAATAGCAAAGAAATACTGGGCTGGGTTAGTGAACTTATTTCAACAGTTATTCTTGACTAGTTAAGTTTTGTGGAGGTTTTGTGAAAGTTCGAATTCTGGCCATCGCCGCATCAGCATTATTAATTGCTAGCTGTGGGGTAACTGATCGAGCTGGCGCTGCTGCAATTGTTGGCGGCCAAAAGATAAGTTCAGCCGATGTTGCTGCGCAAGTTAAAGAAGTTCGCTTTGACATTGAACACACAAAACCAGAACTACTTCAGTCAATTCCAACAGAAGCTCTAATGAGCCAAATGATCATCGATCGTTTAGTTCTTGAAGAAATTCTTACCTATGCCGTTAAAGATCTAAACATCAAAATTTCTGATGCTGAAGTTGCTGCTTACCGCACAGATGTTTTCACCCAATACGGCGAAGATGAAGTAAAAGCACAGCTAGCCACCCAGAACGGTTTGGCTAACAAATATGTTGATGATTTTATGTATGACATTTTGGTTCAAACTGAAATTATGAACCGATTAGCCCCTGGCCAAGCGCAAGAGGTTCAGGCACCTGCACTTTTCCAATACTTGTCTGAAATCGTTGCAAAGAACAGCGTTGAAGTCTCACCACGTTACGGTTCATGGGATCCACAAACCATGCGAACCGTTCTTGGCGACACATTGCTTTCAACAACGACTGCTGCGGTAACTAACTAGTTTTATGACTAATCCGGTTGAACGTTTAGTTCAAGT
>JBEGTB010000045.1:0-4136 GCA_041179585.1 Actinomycetota bacterium | reverse complement strand
GCCGATTACAACGACATGATGACTTTAACTAGAGAGCTAATTCAAGAAGCAGCAATGGCTGTGCATGGCTCACTTAACTATGAATTAGTTGAAGGTGGCATGCGCGATCTATCTGGTGAATGGGACAAAGTTCAAGTTTTCCCAGCGGTAAGTAAAGCTGTTGGTCAAGAAATTACTCCACAAACACCAATTGAAAATTTGCGAAAACTTTGTGCTGATGCTGGAATCACTCACGATCCAAAAGCAATTCACGGCAAATTGGTTGAAGAACTTCTTGAACATTATGTTGTCGAGAACTTCACCAAGCCAACATTTGTAATCGATTACCCAGTTGATACCTCACCTCTTGTGCGCGATCACCGCACAATCGCTGGCGTGGTTGAGAAGTTTGACCTTTATATCGATGGTTATGAAGCTGGAACAGGTTACTCAGAACTAGTTGACCCAGTAATTCAACGTGAACGTTTAGTTGCCCAAGCTGCCCTTAAAGAAGGTGGCGATGTTGAGGCAATGCAATTAGATGAAGATTTCTTACGCGCACTTGAATACGGCATGCCACCAAGTGGCGGTGTAGGGATGGGAATTGACCGATTACTGATGACTTTGACCGGTTTGAATATTCGCGAAACAATTTTGTTCCCATTAGTTAAACCAGAAGCCTAAAAAATGTCTGAAGTTATTATTCGTCCAGCTCGGACTTCAGATGTGCTTGCGATACGTGATTTAGTAGACATGTATGCACCTGGTGGTCGTTTGCTGACTAAAAATACGGTGACACTTTACGAGGATGTTCAAGAGTTTTTAGTTGCTGAAATTGATGGCCAAGTTGCTGGTTGTGGTGCGCTACACGTGATGTGGTCGGACTTAGGTGAAGTTAGAACTGTTGCAGTATTGCCTGAACATAAAGGCAAGGGAATCGGCGGCAAGCTTCTAACCACTCTTGAAGGAAGAGCAAAAGAACTTGGACTTAAGCGTTTATTTTGTTTAACCTTCGAAACGCAATTTTTCGGAAACCATGGATTCAACGCAATCGAAGAAGCGCCAGTTGATCCAACGATTTACGCACAACTTTTGCAATCTGGTGATGAGGGTGTGGCTGAGTTCTTGGATCTTGAACGCGTGAAGCCAAACACCCTTGGCAATACCCGAATGCTCAAGGTTTTCTAGTTCGCCTTACGCGAAGAGCAATTTCCAAAAAGCCCGTAATTTGGGAACACTTCATCCAAATATTTCGTTGAATTAACTAACCCATAAGTAAGGGTCACTAAGTGGCTCTAGGCTTATGGAAGTAATAAATAGTTGTGTAACTAGGGGAGATTAGATGTTCGAGAGGTTTACCGACCGAGCCCGTCGCGTGGTTGTGCTTGCTCAAGAAGAAGCACGCATGCTTAACCACAATTACATCGGCACCGAACACATTCTGCTTGGGCTTATTCACGAAGGTGAAGGCGTAGCCGCTAAAGCACTAGAGTCACTTGAAATCTCACTTGAAGCCGTTCGCGCTCAAGTTGAAGAAATTATTGGTCAAGGTCAACAAGCACCAAGTGGTCACATTCCATTTACTCCACGCGCCAAGAAAGTTCTTGAACTTTCACTTCGTGAAGCACTTCAACTAGGTCACAACTACATCGGTACTGAACATATTCTTTTAGGTTTAATTCGCGAAGGCGAAGGTGTAGCCGCTCAGGTTCTTGTAAAACTTGGTGCTGATCTAAACCGTGTACGTCAGCAAGTTATTCAACTTCTTTCTGGTTACCAAGGTAAAGAACCACAGGCAGTTGGCAGTGCTCAAGAGGGCACACCATCAACATCACTTGTGCTAGATCAATTTGGTCGCAACCTAACTCAGGCAGCTCGTGATGGTCAGCTTGATCCAGTTATTGGTCGCGAAAAAGAAATTGAACGTGTGATGCAGGTTCTTTCTCGTCGCACCAAGAACAACCCAGTATTAATTGGTGAACCAGGTGTTGGTAAGACTGCAGTTGTTGAAGGTCTTGCTCAAAATGTGGTTAAGGGTAATGTTCCAGAAACTCTTAAAGATAAGCACATTTATTCTCTTGACCTTGGCGCATTAGTTGCTGGTTCTCGTTACCGTGGTGACTTCGAAGAGCGCTTAAAGAAAGTACTCAAAGAAATCAAGACTCGTGGCGACATCATCATCTTCATCGATGAAATGCACACTCTTGTTGGCGCCGGCGCCGCAGAAGGCGCGATCGATGCAGCCAGCATTCTTAAGCCAATGCTTGCTCGTGGTGAACTACAAACCATCGGTGCAACCACACTTGATGAATACCGCAAGTACATTGAAAAAGATGCTGCGCTTGAACGTCGTTTCCAACCAATCCAGGTAAACGAACCATCAATTGCGCACACTATTGAAATTCTTAAGGGTCTTCGCGATCGCTATGAAAACCACCACCGCGTAACAATCACTGATGGTGCACTTGTAAATGCAGCAACACTTGCCGACCGCTACATCAGTGATCGTTTCCTTCCAGATAAGGCCATCGATCTAATCGATGAAGCTGGCGCACGTTTACGCATTCGTCGCATGACCGCTCCACCAGATCTTCGTGAATTTGATGACAAGATCGCAAATGTTCGCCGCGAAAAGGAATCAGCCATTGATGGCCAAGATTTCGAACGCGCTGCATCACTTCGCGATGACGAAAAGAATCTAATCAACGCTCGCGCCCAGCGTGAGAAGGAATGGAAAGATGGCGACCTTGATGTGGTTGCTGAAGTTGATGACGATTTAATTGCTGAAGTTCTAGCTGCCTCAACTGGTATTCCAGTATTCAAGCTAACTGAAGAAGAATCACAACGTCTATTAAAGATGGAAGATGAACTTCATAAGCGTGTGATCGGTCAGCAACAAGCAATCAAGGCTTTGTCTCAAGCAATCCGTCGTACCCGCGCTGGTCTAAAAGATCCAAAGCGTCCAGGTGGATCATTTATCTTTGCTGGCCCATCAGGTGTTGGTAAGACCGAATTATCAAAGACTCTTGCCGAATTCTTATTCGGTGATGAAGATTCCTTAATCCAGTTAGACATGTCTGAATACTCAGAGAAGCACACTGTTTCTCGACTATTTGGTTCACCTCCAGGATTTGTTGGTTACGAAGAAGGCGGACAGTTAACTGAAAAGGTTCGTCGTAAGCCATTTAGCGTTGTGTTATTTGATGAAGTTGAAAAAGCTCATCCAGATATCTTCAACTCACTACTTCAAATTCTTGAAGATGGTCGCTTAACTGATGCCCAAGGTCGTGTTGTTGATTTCAAGAACACTGTGATTATCATGACTACAAACCTTGGAACACGTGACATCGCAAAGGGTGTCAGCCTAGGCTTCGCTGATGGTTCAGATGTTTCTTCTTCATACGATCGCATGAAGGCTAAAGTTCAGGACGAACTAAAGACGCACTTCCGTCCAGAATTCCTAAACCGTATTGATGACATCGTTGTCTTCCATCAGCTAAGCCAAGATGAAATTGTTCAGATCGTGGATCTAATGATTGATCGTCTTGATTCTCGCTTGAAGGATAAGGACATGGCAATTGAACTAACAACTGCTGCAAAGCAATTGTTAGCCAAAAAGGGTTACGATCCAGTACTTGGTGCTCGTCCACTTCGCCGCACAATCCAGCGTGAGATCGAAGACCCAATGAGCGAAAAGATGCTATTTGGTGATTTGAAACCAGGTGAGATCGTGATTGTTGATGTTCAAGGTGAAGGCGATGATGCAACATTCACTATCCGTGGTGAATTCAAAGGTGAACTTTCAGACATCCAAGTTGAAACAGCAGGCTAAATGATTTCCGCTTACGTTTGGGAAGCAGCCGGTTGGATTTCTTTTGTGGTGAAAATTTTGGCGATCATTGATCTGCCAAAACGACCAGCAGAAGCATTTCCATTCTTAAATCGTTTAACTAAGCAAGCTTGGTATGCAATCATCATTGCCAGCATCATCACGCATTATTTATTTGGTGCCTGGGGTTTAACTGGCATCGCTGGTTTAATTGCCTGCGGAATTTACTTGGCTGACATCAAGCCACGCATTGCTGAAATGCAAAGTAATTCTGGCCGTTACTAATCAGGGTTAATCATGTCTGGTGCAGTTGGTGACATCACCCGTG
>JBEGTB010000044.1:0-10504 GCA_041179585.1 Actinomycetota bacterium | reverse complement strand
ATTTCAATTCGCTGGCGGTCACCAACGCCAAATTCAGAAACATATTCATCAAGCGGAAGTTCTAGACCATATTTAGTTGCAATTTCAGAAATTTTCTTTTTGGCACCCGATACATCGAGGCGAAAACCCTTTTTCATTTCACTGCCCAAAATGATGTTTTCTAGAACAGTTAAATTGTCGGCAAGCATGAAATGTTGGTGAACCATTCCGATACCAACATCGATCGCATCAGATGGTGAGTCAAAAACCTGTTCCTTGCCGCTAACAAGAATCTGACCCTCATCAGCTTTTTGCATGCCGTAAAGAATCTTCATCAGTGTTGATTTACCGGCACCATTTTCACCAACGATGGCGTGAACTGTGCCTTTGGCAACTTTTAGATTGACATTGCTATTAGCGATAACGCCGGGGAATCGTTTCCAGATTCCGATTAACTCAACGGCATTTTGAGCATCTGACATAGCCTTTAGCGCCACTTTCTGTTGATTTTGCTAATCCCAACTTACGACTATCCCGGAGAAAAAGTGTGGCTCGGGTGGATAAATCCACCCGAGCCAACTAATTGGTTATTTACTGATTACTCAGCAGCAACCGTAACTTCACCGCTCTTGATCTTTGCAGCGGCTGCATCGGCAGCGGCCTTGAAATCATTAACAGCTGGGTTAGATACTGCGTAGCCAACGCCATCGCGAGTTAGGTCGAAGTTCTGAACGCCAACTAGTGGTGCTCCATCAACTACGCCCTTGATCACGCTGAATACTGCTACGTCAACACGCTTAAGCATTGAAGTAAGGATTACATCCTTAACATCAGCTAGCGATGGAACGGTGTACTGATCTGAGTCAACACCAATTGCCCATAGACCCTTTTCAGGTCCACCAGCAGCTTGGATTGCTTGGAACATACCAAGACCTGAACCACCAGCAGCTGCGTAAGCGATGTCAACACCCTTATCGATCATTGCTGCAGTAGCAGTCTTTGCCTTATCTGGAACGTTCCATGCAGTGTTGTCACCAGCAGGTCCCATGTATTCAGAAAGTACTTCGATGTCTGGGTTAACAGACTTAGCACCCTGGATGTAGCCAGCTTCGAATGCCTTGATTAGTGGAATTTCCATACCACCAATGAAACCAATCTTGCCTGACTTGCTTGCTGTTGCAGCGATTACACCTGTTAGGTATGAACCTTGTTCAGCAGCGAATACCAAGCTACCTACGTTTGCACCTTCGACTACAGAGTCAACGATTGCAAATGTTGTGTCTGGGAATTCAGCAGCAACAGTTCCAACAGCAGTGCTGTACATGAAACCAACTGCGATAACTGGGTTGTAACCTTCTGAAGCTAGAAGACGTAGACGTTCTTCACGGCTTGCATCAGTTTCATCAGCGCCAGCTTCTACTTCCTTGATTTCTACACCAAGTTCAGACTGTGCACGTGATAGACCTGCGTATGCAGCATCGTTGAATGAACCGTCACCCTTGCCGCCAGTATCGTATGCAAGACCAACTTTTACTGCGCTAGCTGCACTTGTTGGTTCAGCAGACGCAGATGAATCGCTACTGCCGCCACCGCAAGCACTAATTACAAGTGCTGCTGCAGCAAGAACAGAGGCGAGTTTTAGACCCTTCTTCACAGATGGGCTCCTCTCTTAATTAACTTTGTGAGATTCACATTGTTAATTCAGAGTTTAAGTTGTGGCGCTGACTAGCCACGCAGGTGGTTGGGGTATTAACCAGATTGTGACCAAGTTGGAATCTTCACAAATTCACATGAGTAACTCCAGTAACAAAGCAATCCTGAGCGGCGAAAATCGAAAATTACACGGCGTAATCTTGGACTGTGCGCATTCTCATTACTGATCACCCGCTGATTTCTCACAAATTAACCAGCCTTCGTGATGAAAAAACTCCGTCACCAACTTTTCGGCAATTAGCAGAAGAGCTTGTAACTTTGCTGGCTTACGAGGCAACAAGAGACATTCGTACAGAAATGGTCAAAATAAAAACTCCGGTTACCGAAACAACCGGTCTTAAGTTAAGCCAACCAACTCCAGTTGTGATTCCAATTTTGCGCGCAGGTCTTGGCATGTTAGAGGGCATGACCCGACTTCTACCAACTTCTGAAGTCGGTTTCCTTGGCATGGTTCGCGATGAAGAAACATTGACTGCATCAACTTATGCAGATCGCATTCCAGGCAATCTTCGGGGTCGCCAAGTGTTTTTGTTAGATCCAATGCTGGCAACTGGCGGAACACTTATCTCAGCGATTGAATTGATGATAGAGCGCGGTGCAAACAAGATAGTTGCAATCACATTGTTAAGTGCACCAGAAGGTATTGCAGCAGTTGAAAAAGCTTTTGAAGGTAAAGACGTCGATATCACAATTGTCACCGGTGCACTTGATCAAAAATTAAATGAAAAGGGATATATCGTTCCCGGCCTTGGTGATGCCGGAGATCGTTTATTCGGTGTTGTTTAAACTGTGCGCAAAGTTGAAACTGAATTACTAGTTGTTGGGGCTGGTCCAGCCGGCAGTAGCGCTGCTGCTTGGGCTGCGCGAAGTGGAATTAAAACCACGATCATCGACAAAGAAAAATTTCCACGAGACAAACCTTGTGGCGATGGTTTAACTCCAAGAGCGATTAAAGAATTAACTTCAATTGGTTTAGGTGAATGGCTTCTAACGAAACCAAAAAACATTGGACTTCGCGCTGCAGGTTTTGGCCAAGAATTATTACTGCCATGGAAAAGCCCATCATTACCTGAGTGGGGAAGTGCAGTTCCTAGAACAGAGTTAGATAATCAAATACTTGAAGTTGCTAAACAATCAGGTGTGGATGTTCATGACGGTGTCGCAGCAGAAGACGTTGAACTACAAAATGGCGCCATAAAGACTGTGATCTCTAAATCTGGCGATGAAACTGTTCGGTATGTTGCCAAGAATGTGATTATTGCCGATGGTGTGCGCTCGCAACTTGGAAGAAAACTAAACCGGGTTTGGCATCGCGACACTGCCTATGGCGTAGCTGCCCGCGCCTATATAAAAAGTGAAAGACACGACGACCCCTGGATTTCCTCACACCTTGAATTGCGCGGTTCCCAAAACGAAGTGCTCTCTGGTTACGGATGGATATTCCCTCAAGGCAATGGAGAAGTGAACATTGGTGTTGGCACCCTTGCGACCCAAAAACGACCAGCTGATGTAAACCTTCGCGCATTAATGTCCCAATACACCGAAGAACAACGTGAGCAATGGAAATTAAATGGTGAACTACGTTTGCCATGGTCTGCAATGCTGCCAATGGGTGGTGCGGTTAGCGGTGTTGGTGGCAAGAACTTTATGTTCATCGGCGATGCAGCAGGCTGCGTTAACCCATTAAATGGTGAAGGCATTGATTACGGATTAGAGACTGGCCGAATGGCGGTTGACCTTATTAATACTGAAAGTAATTTTGAAAATGCTTGGCCTATTTTGCTGCAAAAACAATATGGCGTTGCATTTTCAATTGCCAGAAGACTGGCAGGTTATTTAACAATTCCGGGTCTATTGCCAACACTTGGCCCAATTGGAATGCGTTCAAGAACACTTATGAAAGTTGCACTTCGCGTGATGGGCAACCTAGTTACTGAAGAAGATAAAGATTTAACAGCACGTTTATGGCGATCTGCAGGATCAATTTCAGTTAAAGCGGATCATCGACCACCATTTAGTTAACTCTGGGGAAAACCCAATAAATAAAAGTGACTACTTATATAAGTAGTCACTTTTATTTGAGCGGAGATGAGAGGATTTGAACCTCCGAAGGGTTTTACCCCTTACCTCATTAGCAGTGAGGCGCACTCGACCGGGCTATGCGACATCTCCAGACTTAAGAGAGATTACCCAATATTTCAAGATATGGCGAAACAGTAATTAGCGACTTGTCGATTGCTTTATTTGAAAGAATAATTAGCAGGAGTATTTAAATCTCGGATACAAACGATCTTGAGGCCGGGACAATTTGCAGTTCAAATCCAAATCCCAAGTTAAAAATTTTGGCAAAAGTTTTGCTGGCCCAGCTGCCACGAGCCCATTGATAGCAATTTTTATTCTTGGTTTTTTATCATTCGGAACAGCATTTAATGAAAAACCTGATCGTCCGCTACCTACCCAGGCAATGAGAGAAATCGCTTACGAATCACTGATACTTTCGTTTGCAATTTTTGTTTCATTTGGACTATTTATTCGATTGGTTGCCAAGAAACCGTCTTTGATTCGTAATGGCCTAGTCGTTATTTTATTTTTTGGAACTGAAGCTCTTCGAGCGGTTTTTGTTGGCTACGCAATGAAAAATCTTGACCTAAGTTCTGAAATTAATTGGCCCTACCGAATAGTTGCAGGCGGCCTCACTGGCTTAACAATATTTGGTTTAACATCATTTATTGTTAACAACAATCAAATTTATAAAAAATCTCTGCATGAGGCAAACGAAGTTCAAGCAAGGCTTAAAACAGCTCTTTCAGTGACTGAATCAGATTTAGCTCAAATTAAAAATGAAATTTTATCTAAAATTAAAAGTGCTATCGACGTTGCTTTGCAAAATACACTTAAGAGCGACTCAACTGTTCAACGTCAATCTAAAGATGTCGTGCATGAATTATTACGGGTATCAGACGAAGTCGTCAGACCATTAAGTTATGAGTTATTTAGCAACGAATATCAGATTTCAGAGCAAATTGGTCAATTCAAAAATAAGAAAATTTCAAGTAAGCGGATTTTTCAATTAGCAGTCTTGAATCCTTATCACCCGTTACTAATTGTTGGAATTGCATTTGGCTTAATGGCTGGTAACGCTTTATTCGATTCTGTGAATAAGGCTGATGGCCTACTTGGATTAGCAGCCATGATGGTAGTAATTTTCATTACTATCTGGCCATTTAGTAAATTTTTAAATCCACTGCTAATAAATCTTTCAAATTTGTTCAAATTGGTACTTGCAACATTTGTCTTTGCAAGTATTCAATATGTGATTTTAAGTTTAGAAATTATCACTGAGTCACTACGAATTAGCCCAACACCAGCGGTGCATTTCTACATAGGTGCAATCGCAATTATTTTAGGTTGGATGATCGCAATTGTTGTTGCGCTGCAAACCGCTCGAGCTGAGGTACTTAATTCATTTACGGTTGATAATGAAAAACTTGCTTGGGTTAATGCCCGGCTGGGTGCGAAACTCTGGGCTGAACGCCGTCACCTTGCTGCAGTTGTTCATCGAGATGTTCAGGGCAAATTAGTATCTGCTGCACTTAAATTTCAAAACGAATTATCAAATGGAAAATCTGAAAAGCATGCTCGTGATGAGCTTTTGCAAACGCTAGCCAACCTAACCGATGACTTGATTGCTAAACCTGAGGCAATTTCTCCTTCAGATTCAATCGCTAAACTCAATTATCTTTGGGGAGACATTTTTAATATCGTTTTATCAATCTCAGATGAATGCAATGAGCGAGTAATAAATGATCCGATCTGTGAAAATGCTTTAAACGATTTATTTATTGAATTTGCCACAAATTCAGTTAAACATGGCAAGGCTTCCAAGAGTGAAATTGAAATAATGCAACTAAACAGCCAGGCAATCAAAGTTTTAATGAGAAATAATGGAACGCCATTGCTTACAGAAATCACACCTGGTCTGGGCAGCGAAATGGCAAGGTCGCAAACTTTGAGTTTGAAATTAAGAAATTTGCCCACCGGCGGAGTTGAGTTCGAAGCAATTTTGCCCGTTGCCTAAGTTGTCTTTGAGCCAGGGGTCCGAGAGGATTGGTGCATGAAACATTTTGGCGTTAATTCCTCAGTTGCAACTTTAAAGAGAGTGGCAGTTCGAACCCCAACTCGAGACGCTGATTATGAAGCAGCCCACTGGCTTGGGGCACCAAATGATCTAGACCTTGATGCACTTATTCGCGACCATGAAATCTTCGTTCAGTTACTTCGTGATCTTGGTTGCGATGTTGAAGTTCTGCCTGAAGCACCAGGATTGCCAGATGCAATTTTCACTTATGACCCAGCATTTGTGATTCCAAGCGGAGTTGTGCAATTCCAAGGTGCCAAGGAAGCCAGAAAAAAAGAACCGTCACTACTTGTTGGAGATCTAAACGCTTTAGGAATTCCAACTGTTGGTGTTCTAACCGGCGGTGCAACAGCTGATGGTGGTGACATGTTCTGGCTGGATTCAAAAACAATTGGTCTTGGCCGCACTTATCGCACCAATGCCGAAGGCGAAAAACAGCTTCGAGCAATCTTCGCTAAAGACGGTATAGAAGTTATGACTTTCCATATGCCACATGCACTTGGTCCAGAGTTTTGTTTACACATGATGAGCGTCATTTCTCCGGTTCGTGATGACCTAGCTGTGGTTTATGAAAAAGAAGCACCGATAACCCTGCTTCAGGAACTAGAAGCTCGCGGAATAAATACTGTCTCTGTGCCAGATGAAGAGTATCTGTCGCTTGCTTGCAACGTTCTAGCCATTAAGCCAGGTGTTGTCGTTATGCCAGATGGAAATCCAATTACCGCACAGCGCCTGAAAGATGCCGGGGTGGAAGTTCATACCTATCCAGCAAGTGTGATCAACCGTGGTGAAGGTGGACCAACTTGTTTAACCCGACCTCTATGGCGGGAAAACTAAGCGAATTTCCCTTATTTATTTGGTTCGCGTAATCTTGCACGTGACTATTTAATAGTCGGGCGAGGTGGCAGAGCGGACTAATGCGGGCGCCTTGAAAGCGTCTGAGGTGTCAAAGCCTCCGGGGGTTCAAATCCCTCCCTCGCCGCACAACTGCTCGGGCTAACCATGGAGGAAATCAATGGCAAAGCTTGCTCGACAAGTAACCCCACCGGCATGGCGCATTTGGACTTATGGCGTTGGTGCAACTGCATTTGCAGCTCTTGCTAATTACGGTTGGCTTTATTTATGCAATGAAGTATTTGGTTGGGATCTTTTAGTCCCAAAATATTTTTCAACCACAGAACTTATTAGCGCTACAGATGTTCGGGTAATAACTGCAACGGTTATCGCAGGTCTTGCTGGAACTTTTGGGGCAAACCTCTTGGCCAAATCAGTTATTGGACCAAAAATCTGGTGGCTGATAATTGGCTTTGGTGTTGGGATCGCTTCACTTTATGGCGCATTAACTTTGCCAAATGTTGATTTAGGTGTGCGCCTAGGACTTGCAATGATGCATGTCATCGCAATGGTAATAATTGTTATCCCGCTTGGTTGGGCACTAGAAATTCGCGACCAAGATTTGAAACAAGCTGTTGATCGTTACAGCACCCACTTGGATAGTAAAAATCCTGTTACTGAACAAGTTCACCCAACTGCAGTTTTGAGCACCGAGGATGTTGCAAAAGCTGTTGTTGGTCAGGATGTAACCGATGCGATTGCGAAGATTGAAACACTTGGACTAAAAGCTCGAATTACACGTCGTGATGATGAAGTCTTCACAACAGCATTTGATTTCCGCGAAGATCGAGTCAATTTAGAAGTTGAAAATGGAACTGTGGTAATTGCCACCGTTGGTTAAATATGAGTGAACTAAAAAGAATTCATCGGGCATACGAATTTGCTCGGACTTCTGTGTCAATTCCGGAGAACAAAAAAAGTCCCTGGCATGGAATTTTTTATCGCGTCCTGGGTGCAATCGGCTTACTAGTTTTAAATGCTGGAATTGTTTATTTAGATCGCGATGGCTATCGGGATGCAAATGGCGATGGTCTTAGTTGGATTGACTGCCTTTACTATTCAGGTGTCACACTTTCAACGACTGGTTATGGTGATATTTCGCCAGTTACCGACCATGCAAGATTCCTAAACTTTGTATTACTAACCCCTTTACGTTTTGCCTTCATTGCATTATTTGTCGGCACCACAATTGAAGTTTTAACTAAGCGAAGTCGCCAGGCATTTCGCGAAGCACGATGGAGGAAAACCGTGAATCAGCAATACATAGTGGTTGGTTACGGAGTCAAAGGGCGAGCAGCCGTAAACACTTTGATTGCAAGTGGTGTGCCGAGCAAGTCGATCGTGGTGATCGAATCCTCTTCACTGCATGATCATGAGCTAGAGCTTGCCAAGGTTGTTGTTGTTCATGGCGATGCAACCCGTGAAGAAACAATGCGCGCTGCTGAGATTGAGCGTGCAAGTCAAATAATTATTTCGGTTGATTCAGACGATTCTGCTGTGCTGATCACCCTTGTTGCTCGTCGGTTAAATCCAACTGCAAACATTGTTGTTGCTGTGCGCGAAGGTGTTCACAACAAAACCTTTAAACAATCAGGCGCAAATACAGTTATTAATACTGACGAATCAACTGGGCACATTCTTGCTGATACAGCTTTATCTCCACTTGCTGGAAATATCATCAGCGACCTACTTGATCCAACTGAAGGATTAGAAGTAAGTCAGCGAAAGATTGATGCCAAAGATGCTGGTAAAAAACCTGGTGAATTAATTGAGACAGGTGAATTAGTAATAAGTGTCATTAGAAATGGCACTGAACACCGCTTTACTTATCAAGAAATCGGCACACTTCAGCTCGGTGACGAAATAGTTGCCGTAAAGCCTGTTGATTAACTGAATTCTTTTTTAATTCGCTTTGCTAAATACGCTGAGAACCAGCCATCGTATTTTTTGTGAAGTGCTGGAAGTTTCCAGTCCAAACCTGTGACAGTTCCACGACAAGTATTTGTGCCGCAGCCACATTCGAATTCGTCGTAATCTGAATCATCACAGGTTGCATAATCAAAACAAAGTTCTTCGCCAACTTCGATGTCGCGCATTGCTAATAAAAGTGAACTTCCCATTAACCCACAGTTTGGATCGCATGAGTGATTGAAACAATCGCCAGGTTCGCGTTCATCTTTTGAAACCAAGTAAAGATCTTCATCAACCTGAAGCGCACGATGGCGGCGATCGTCAGAAAGCTGATCTAACATTTCGCGGGTGACACACCAGCCACCAAATCCGCCTACGGTTTCACCGGCTGAAATCTTTTCAACTGCAAAACTTCCCCAACCTTTATCTCCGGCTGGGCGAGCTTGCGCCTTCGGAGTCAACCAGTTCATATCCAATTAGGTGGCCTCGTATTTCTGCTTGTTAAGCACTAGATGCAGAATCGATGTTATCGGGCTTCACCCGATTCTGAATAATTTTTTAGATTAATCATCTGGGCAAATGATTGGGTAGCCTTGACCCATGATTGATTTAGCCGTTATTCGCCAGAATCCTGACGCTGTTAAGCGCTCGCAGGAAGCTCGCGGCGAATCAACCAGTTTGGTCGATCAGGTCCTTGAAGCAGATGGCGTTCGTCGCGCTGCTGTTGGTCAGTTTGAATCAGTTCGCGCTGAACAGAAATCACTTGGTGCGCTGGTGGCAAAAGCACAAGGCGCTGAAAAAGAAGAATTACTGGCCAGAACAAAAGTTCTAGCTGAACAAGTTAAAACAACTGAAGCTGCGGTTCGCGAAGCAGATGCCAAACTTGATGCTCTTGTGTTGGGTTTGAGTAATGTCGTCGATGAAGTTGCACCTGTTGGTGGCGAAGATGACTTTAAAGTCCTCCGCGAAGTTGGAAATAAACGAAACTTTGCCAGCGAAGGTATCACCGTTCGCGATCATGTTGAAATTGGTGAGTTAATTGGCGCAATCGATATCGAACGCGGCGCAAAAGTTTCTGGAAGTCGTTTTTATTACTTAACCGGTCCAGGTGCATTGCTTGAATTCGCACTAGTTCAACTTGCAATGACTAAAGCGCAAACTCATGGTTTCATGCCAATGATTCCACCTGCTTTAGTTAAACCAGCTGCGATGGAAGGCACAGGTTTCTTAGGGCAAGCTGCCGAAAATGTTTACCGTCTTGAAGCAGATGACATGTATTTAGTTGGAACTGCAGAAGTTCCACTTGCCGCTTATCACATGGATGAAATCTTAGAGAGCGCATCACTTCCAAAAAGATATGTAGGTTTTTCACCTTGTTATAGGCGCGAGGCTGGAAGTCACGGTAAAGATACCCGCGGTATTTTCCGTGTGCACTGGTTCGACAAAGTTGAAATGTTTTCTTTCTGTAGCGTTGATGAAGCCAAAGCAGAACATGAACGCTTGCTGGCTTTCGAAGAAGAATTTATGCAAGCACTGGAAATTCCATATCGCGTGATTGATGTGGCAACAGGCGATCTTGGTTCAAGTGCTGCACGTAAGTTCGACTGTGAAGCGTGGGTTCCATCACAAGAGCGCTATCGCGAAGTAACTTCAACTTCTAACTGCACAACTTTCCAGTCACGCCGTCTTCGCATTCGCGCCCGCGGCAATGAAGGTGTTGAACCAATTGCAACACTAAATGGAACTCTTTGTGCGATCACTAGAACAATTGTTGCGCTACTTGAAAACCATCAGCAAGCAGATGGATCGGTTCGCATCCCAGCTGCCCTTCAGCCATTCCTTGGCGGGGCAACTGAATTTAAACTTGTT
>JBEGTB010000043.1:0-39450 GCA_041179585.1 Actinomycetota bacterium | reverse complement strand
CAACTTTGATAACAGCTAAGTAATTCTGCGGTGCTGGCATGCCAGGCCTTTCGTGTTCCCCGTGGTGTTAACAACCCTAAACGTCAACAAGAGCGTTATAGTTATGTCAACCTATTTCGAACTTAAGTTACGGGTAATTACTTAGTTTTTCGTTGCACCACGCCGTAAAAGTTTTGTGTTTTATTTAGCACTCGGCGCATCAGGTGCTGACACATTAATCGTTAAAAAGTTTTGCTTCATAAGCGCCTGTGCAACTTTAACTTTTTGTTCTGCAAATTCTCCGGTGCCAAAAGTTACCACTGCCCCGCTAGCCAAGTTAGCCACAACACTGTCTTGCGATGCAGCTGATAGTCCAGTTACCTGCCACTCAGCTGGAATTGCGGCAACAACTTTGATCGCTTCAGCCATCGCTGGACTATCAGGAGTTGCAGCAATAACTAATAGACCAGGTGGTGGCGCGCCAACACTTCCAGCATTCTTGCCTTCATCGTCAATCAGATTGAATCCACCTGCAGTTGCTGCAACAGCAACTGGAATTCGCTCAGTAATGGTAATTAAAAGTGTGTGCGGCCAACCACGTTCAACAAGCGCAACTTTAATTTCTGGAATGGCACTTAATCGCTCAGTAATGCCTTTCACATCTTGGCTAACTAACGGTTCATTAAGTGGAACTGCTGCAGCGCTTGCAACTTGTTCTGCCGTTAATCGGCTAAGGCCATTGATGGTTACTTGTTCGGTGATAAACCATCTGGATTGATAGAGCGACCACCATAAAGCAACCACGATTACGCCAACTAACCAAATTAACCATGGTGCTTTTGAGTGTTTGCGCTCTTTCTTTTGAGCGCTCTTGATTGTCTTTGCCATTTAGTTTGCGCGCTCTAGTAATTCAAGAATCTCTGGACACATCATGCCGATGTCACCAGCACCTAAAGTCATAATGATGTCCCCTGGTTTTGCGTGATCTGCCAAATGTTTTGGCACAGCTGACCACGAAGGCTCAAAAACAACTTGTTCTTTTGGAAGTGGGACATTGCCAGCCATGGTGCTACCTGACGCTCCAGGAATTGGTGTCTCTCCTGGTGCGAATACTTCAAGCACAACTACAAAATCAGCTAACCCGAGTGCTTGACCGAATTCTTTTGAAAATAAAGCAGTGCGGTAATAGTGATGTGCTTGAAAGGCTGCCAATACTCTTGCATTTCCAGCAACGACTCGTGCAGCTTTCAATACTGCATCGATCTCAGTTGGGTGGTGGGCGTAATCATCAAATACTCGAACACCATTTGCTTCACCGCGAAATTCAAATCGTCGATGGGTTCCAGTGAATTTTTCTAGACCTTGAACCACTTGCTCTTTAGTGCAACCAAGCTCAAAAGTAGTTAGCAGCGCTGCAGTGGCATTAAGTGCATTATGGGCACCTGGAACTTTAAGTTGGATTGGCCCAAAAGTTTCGCCTTCATAATCGACTGTGAATAGTGAGCCAGCAGTCTTACTTGGCAATAACTTCACTACGGCATCATTATCGGAATTCTGGCCGTATGAAATTACTCGTGCGCCAAGTTCTCGTGCTCGCTGGGCAACTTTGGCAGCGCCTTTGTCATCCCCACAAACAACTGCATATCCGTGTTTGCGACTCGTGCCCACTACAAAATCAATAAATGCCTGCTCGACAGCCTCGTAAGTGCCCCAGAAGTTTAGGTGATCAGCTTCAACGTTGGTCACAATTCCAGCTGTTGTTGGTAGCACTAGGAATGTGCCATCACTTTCATCTGCTTCAACCACAAAATCTTTTCCACTACCCAAGTGAGCATTACTGCCAGATTCATTCATTTCTGAACCGATTACAAATGAAGGATCAAGGCCGGCTTCTTGCAAAATGACTGTCGTCATAGAAGTGGTGGTGGTTTTGCCATGGGTACCAGCAACCGAAATGACTCTGGAATCAGTAAGCAGGTCAGCAAGCGCTGTTGCTCGATTTAATACTGGGATACCTAATTGGTTTGCTTTAACTACTTCAGGATTTGTTTCAGGGATTGCGGTTGAAACTACGACTGTCCCAGGCTGTTTACCATCGATCAAAATTTTGTCACCATCATGGCCAACGTAAACATGTGCGCCAAGTGGTTTTAGAGCTTGAAGACGTCTGGAATCTTTGGCATCACTACCGGAAACTTCATATCCCTTGCTAAGTAATACCCGAGCGATCCCGCTCATACCAGCTCCGCCAATACCAACAATGTGGATTCGGCCATTGAGCTTGGACATTTAATTCACCTTTAAGACGTGATCTACAACATCTGCCAATCTACTGCTTGCATCTTGTCGACCACAGGATTTACTCGCCGCAGACATCTGAGAAAGCTTTTCTTGCGAATTTAAGATAGGCAAAATATTTGTCTTAATGTATTCGACGCAAAATTGAGCGTTATCGACAATTATCGCCCCGCCAGCAGAAACTACTTGCGCCGCATTCACTCGCTGCTCGCCATTACCAATCGGAAGTGGCACAAAACATGCTGGCAATCCAACTGCAGTAATTTCAGCAACAGATGTAGCACCTGATCTTGCGATCACAAAATCACTTGCCGCATATGCCAAGTCCATCCGATCGATGTAGTTGAGCGGGAAGTAATTTTCTGACTGTTCAAATGCTTTTTCGTTTTTTTGGCCGATCGCATGAATTACAACTAAGTCCTGGAAAAGTCCCTCACGTTTTGCCTGCTGTACAACAGTGTTTATAGCCTGCGCGCCAAGAGAT
Source organism: Actinomycetota bacterium (assembly GCA_041179585.1). Taxonomy (GTDB): domain Bacteria; phylum Actinomycetota; class Actinomycetes; order S36-B12; family UBA5976; genus UBA5976. The sequence continues at coordinate 36,689 of JBEGTB010000043.1, read as the reverse complement.
CCGCCAAACACTAATAACGTTGGGGTATCTTTTTTGATTCCAAAATATTCTCGAGCTTCCTTGCGAGCTTTAGCGCGATCGAGATTTGCTATTGATTGTCGAAGTGGCATTCCAGTAAGAACACCATTTGGCAAACTTCCTGGAACAGTGATCGCAACTGCTGCTGCATATTGCGCCCCTACTCGATTGGCTAAGCCTGCTTTCGCATTTGCTTCGTGGACAACAATTGGCACTTCATTTCTGGCAGCTAAATACGCTGGAATAGAAACGTATCCGCCAAAGCCAATCAAAATGTCAGCATCTAGTTTTCGCAGGATCATTTTTGTTTCAGCAATGGCGACCCTTAACCGAACTGGCAAAGTTAATAAATCAAGATTTAGTTTTCGCGGCATTGGTACTGCCGGAATTAATTCCAAGTCATACCCGCGGGCTGGAACAAGTGAGACTTCTAGTCCTTTGGCTGTGCCAAGTGCGGTGATTTTGGCATCTGGATGGCGAAGTTTAATTTCATCGGCCAAATTCAGTGCTGGTTCAATGTGACCGGCAGTGCCACCACCAGCAACGACAACATTAAGTTTGCTCAAAATCAACCTTTATTTTTTGTACCCTAAGGGCACTTAACAAATAACAGTAATACCTTGGTTATTTTTTGGCTTCGTGCAACGCAAATGACATTAATAAGCCAAGTGCGGCAAGTGTTGGAATCAGCGAGGAACCACCGTAACTAACCAGCGGTAATGGCACACCAGTGATTGGCATGATGCGAAGCACTGCCCCGATATTCACCATCATTTGCCAAATCAGCCAGGTCACAATTCCAAATGATGCCAATTCGATAAATAAGTCATCTGATTTTTTAGCTATTCGAAGACCGATGAAAGCAATTGCTGCGAACAATAACAGGATTGTTACCGTTCCAAATAAGCCAAGTTCCTCGCCAATTACTGCATATATAAAGTCGGTGTGAGCTTCAGGAAGTGTTCCCCACTTCTCACGGGAACCACCAAGGCCTTGACCAAGAATTCCACCTGAACCAAGCGCCTGCATGCCATGAATTAATTGGAACCCAGTTCCTTGTGGATCAGCACTTGGATTAAGCCATGAAGTAAAGCGTGCCATGCGATAAGGAGCAATTACCGTTGCCCCAATAATTCCTAGAAGGCCAATAACTCCCACCATGAAGAAAATTCGCATCGGTGCACCAATTAGATAAAACGATGCCAACATAATCGGAACCATCACGATTGAAGTACCAATATCACCGGTTGCGCCAACTAGTAAAAGCACAGCAATACAGAAAAAGCCTGCTGGCCGCATCAAGTGTGCGCGCATATTTAGTAGATGAGACTTGCGCTCCAAGACGTCAGCAGTGAAAAGCACTACGGCTAACTTGGCAAACTCAGATGGCTGAATGCGAATTGAACTTGTGAATTCGATATTTAATTTTTGACCGTGAGTGGCTGTTCCAATTGCCAGTACAAGCACCAGTAGCAAAATAACTGCGTACGAATAATACGGCGTCAGTTTGCGGACTTGCCAAATTGGAATTTTAGGAATCCAAAACATCACAGCAAGCCCGATTACTGCAAAAATGGCTTGACGATAGGCAAACGCCCAAGAGTTTCCATTGTTAATTTGGTACGAATAAATACTTGATGAAGAAGCCACCATCACAAGACCCAACGCAAGCAATGCGATGGTAATCATCACCAACATTTTGTATGGCGCATATGGGTGTTCCAGGAATTCAACAACTGCTTGAGTATTTATCAGCGGTTTGCGATTTTTCTTTTTCGTTGCCATTACTTATTCATTTCATTAACAGCTTGGGCGAATGCATCCCCGCGATGTGAGTAATCGCGGAACATATCCCAAGAGGCACAACCAGGGGCCAATAGAACTGTGTCACCAGGTTTTGCCATCTGCGCTGCTGCTGACACAACTTGGGCCATCGCGCTTACATCCGTACTGGAAATTCTGGTGATTGGTATTTGCGGTGCATGCTTGGCTAGAGCTTGGCTGATGTGATCTTGATCCACGCCTAAAAGCACAACACCTTTAATTCGGTTAGCGGTATCAATTACAAGTTGATCAAAGTCCTGACCTTTGGCCATGCCACCGGCTATCCAGATAACTGATTCGTATGCAGTTAACGAAGTCATTGCCGCATGAGTATTTGTTGCTTTTGAATCATCGATGTAAGTCACATCGTTAATGGTTGCAACATGTGCAATTCGATGTGCTGCTGGCTTCCAGGCTCGAAGACCGTCGCGGATAAACCTTGGTTCAACACCATGTGCCCTAGCGAGTGCAGCTGCGGCAAGAGCATTTTCGACATTGTGTTTTGCGCTGATCGCTAGGTCAGTTACTTCAGCTAATTCAAGAGCTGATTCTTTGCGCTCAGCTAAAAATGCACGATCAACTAAGAACTCATCGACTACCCCAAGCATTGAAATGTCTGGGATGCCAAGAGAGATACCGATTGCCCGGCAACCTTCAATAACTTCGGCTTGTTCAACCATGTGCAAAGTTTCTTGATCGGCCAAGTTATAAATTGCCGCAACCTGACAGCGTTCGTAGATCCGCGCTTTGGCATCACGGTAAGCCTCGAATGATCCGAATAGATCGATGTGATCTGGTGCCAAGTTCAAACAAACTGCTGCTTGCGGTGAAATCGTATAAACGAATGGCAACTGCGGCGCGCCAACTTCGACTGCAATTACATCCCACGGTTCTGGATCCATCACAACTTCAACAAGTGAATGTCCGATGTTGCCCGCAGCAACCGTGCGCTTACCTGCTGCAAGCAAAATTGATTCAAGCATCAATGTTGTGGTGGTTTTGCCATTTGTCCCAGTAACTAGAAGCCACGGTGCTGGATTTTCTAAATCACGCAGGCGCCAGGCTAATTCAAGTTCACCCCAAATTGGCACACCACGTTTTGTGGCTTCTTGAACGATTGGTGCAAGCGGTGAAACACCAGGTGAAAGCACAAGTAGGTCAATATTCGCTGGAAGTGTTTGGTCATCGCCAAAGAAAACTTGTGCGCCAAGTATTTCAAGAAGTGTTGCCCGTTCGCGTTGTTTATCGCCTGGATTTGCATCAAGAATAGTCACTTGAGCATTCATCTGAATTAATGCATCAGCTGCAGCAAATCCTGCAACGCCAAGTCCAACAACACAAGTTTTGATATTGGACCAATCAGAATTTCTATTTAATTGGTCAACTGGGTTCATTTTGAAATCTTTTTTTCTACTTACGAACCCATTCGGCATAGAACAAAGCCATACCGATGACAACAAATAAACCTTGAATGATCCAGAAGCGCACCACAATTTGAACTTCTGGCCAGCCCAGCATTTCAAAGTGATGATGAAGCGGCGCCATGCGAAGTACACGACGTCCCGTTAATTTGAAAGATGTTACTTGGGCAATTACTGAAAGGGTCACGATTACAAAAAGGCCACCCATCAGCGCAAGAAGTAATTCGGTACGGGTCATAATTGCAAGCGCTGCAATTGCGCCACCAAGTGCCAGCGATCCAGTATCACCCATGAATATTTTTGCTGGACTTGAATTCCACCATAAGAATCCAAAGCAAGCCCCGCCTACAGCAGCAGAGAAAATTGCTAAATCAAGTGGATCGCGAACTGAGTAACATCCTGTTACTTGTTCCCAGTAACAACTCTGGCCATACTGCCAAATCGACATGATCGTGTAAGCGGCAAAAGTCATTGTGGCAGCGCCAGTTGCCAAACCATCTAGACCATCAGTTAAATTCACGCCATTTGTAATGCCGGTGATCAAAAACCAAATCCAAAGTACTAACAAAGCTGATGGTAAAACCAAGTTGGTATCGCGCACCCAAGAAATTGCATTTGAAATTGGTGTGCGACCACTTTCATCTGGAAATTGCATACCTAGAAATGCGAATGAAAGTGCAGCAACTGCCTGTCCAAGTAGTTTTGTGCGGGCTCTAATGCCAGTGCTGCGCTGTTTGAAAATTTTTAGGTAATCATCTGCCATGCCAACTGCGCCAAGGGCAACCATTAAATAGATGGCAAGTAACCCTGAGACACTTGGCGGGCGCCACATAATTAAATGTGCAAGTGAATAACCAGCAATGACTGAGAAAATAATTGCGGCACCGCCCATTGACGGAGTGCCTTTTTTGCTTCCGTGTTCTGGGTAATTGATGCCATTTGCTGATTCACGGATTGCTTGTGAGTAACCCTGGCGTCTAAGTAACTTGATTAATAGTGGTGTGCAAATTAGCGATAGGAATGCCGAAAGTGCTCCGGCAAGAACAACAAGCTTCACGCTTACTACTCCCCTTTGGCATTCAGCTGGTCTGCTACTAACTGGGCTAACTCGTCGAATTTTTCAGACCGAGAAGCTTTAAATAGCAGCACGTCGTGGCTATTTACTCTTCTGCAAATGTAGTCGCAGGCTCCAGCAAAATCAGCGAACCACACCGATTCACCATCCCAAGAACCTTCTTGTTCAGCGCCCAAGTGAAGTGTTTTTGCGATTTGGCCAACCACAACTAATTGCTCGATGTTTAGGCGAACGACTAAGCGACCAATCTGATCATGGGCAGAAACTGAGTCAGCGCCCAGTTCGTGCATCGCGCCAAGGATCGCAAAGCGCTTACCTTTGGTTTTAATTGATGCCAAGGTTTTAAGCGCTGCAGTCATAGATTCTGGGTTGGCGTTATAGGCATCATTAATAAGAGTGATGTCATTTGGAAGATGGTGAACTTCCATGCGCCACTTACTTTTCACAATCACTTGTGACAAAACTTTTGCAATGTCACCAATAGTCATGCCAACTGACCAGCCAACAGCCGCTGCGGCCAGGGCATTTGAAACGTTGTGCTCGCCTAGAAGTGGCAACTTAATTTCAACTTTATTGTCATCAATTGCCAAGGTGAACACTGTTGAACCATCTGGCAAAGTATTTAGGTTTTCGGCACGAACATCAGCTTTAGTGCTAAGTCCATAAGTTAAAACTTTGGCTTTAGTTACTTGAGTCATTTCGCGAACATTTGGGTCGTCATGATTTAAAACGGCGATTCCATCAGCTCTTAATGCCTGAACTAGTTCGCTTTTACCCTTGGCGATGTTCCCAACTGAACCAACTTCACCAACATGTGCATGGCCAACATTTGTGACAACGGCAATGTCTGGCTTGGCAATGTCTGCAAGGTAAGCAATATGGCCAAGACCTCGCATACCCATTTCGGCGACTAAATATTTCGTGTCACTTGGAGCCTGCAAAATTGTTTGCGGTAAACCTAGTTCATTATTTGGCGAACCTACTGGCGCGAAAGTTGGCGCATAACTTGCTAAAACCTGACCAATTAAATCTTTAGTTGAAGTTTTCCCTGATGATCCAGTAACGCCAACAACAACTAAATCCGTATTTTGCGATCTGACATATTTAGCCAATTTGCCAAGTGCTGGAATAACTGGGTCTAGATTAAATTGATTGTCGGCTTCAACTAATACGTGATCGCCAGCAACCGGCTTTGAACATATTGTGGCAACAGCCCCGGATGCAATAGCTTCCGTCACTTTGTCATGGCCATCAATTCGCTGACCAACGATGGCGGCAAATAGGTGGCCCTTTTTAACTTCTCTTGAGTCAGTGCTCAAACCAGTAACAATTGTTGAACTATTGCCAGCAACTTTTCCGCCAACAGCTTTTGCAATTTGCTCGAGTGAAAGTTCAAACATTATTTAGCCTCTGCTTGAATTACTTTCACATCATCAAATGGATGAACTTGTCCTGCAATTTCTTGGCCTTGCTCATGGCCTTTACCTAAAACCGCCACAACATCATTATTGCTGGCAAGTGTTAATGCCTTATTTATGGCTTCGCGGCGGTCGCCAATTTCGAAAACTTTAACTTCAGTTTCAACAATTCCAGCCTTTACTTGAGCTCGAATGCTCGCTGGATCTTCAGAACGTGGATTGTCATCAGTGACAATAACCACGTCGGATATCTCTGCAGCTATCTTGCCCATTAGTGGTCGCTTAAGCGCATCACGGTCACCACCGCAACCAAGAACTGTAATTAATTGACCATCACAAACTTCGCGAAGTGTGGTTAATACTTTTTCAACAGCTTCAGGAGTATGGGCGTAATCAACAATCGCAGTGCCTTGGGAATTGTGAGTCACAATCTGACTGCGACCTGGAACTGGATGAACATTAACCAAATCTCGTGTGACTAGTTGCGGATCAAGTCCCAACTTGGCACTAACTGCGATCGCAATTGCGGCATTTGTTGCGTTGAAGGCACCGATCATTGGTAATTCGCATTGCATTGAAAAATTGTTATGTCGCAAACTAAACGTAGTTTTTGAGACACTCAAACGCAGGTTTTCAACTTGCCAATCTGAATTTGGCCCAACTGTCGTTACTGGAATCAAAACCTGGTCTGCTAGCTTTTGGCCCCAGCTATCTTCAACACAAATCACACCACTTTTTGCAAATTCTTTTGTGAAGAGCTTGGCTTTAGCTGCAAAGTAATTTTCCATCGTGCCGTGAAAATCTAGGTGGTCTTGACTTAAGTTTGTGAAAATTACGTTTTCAAACTCCAAGCCACTCACACGGTGGAGTTCTAAGGCGTGGCTTGATACTTCCATGAACACATGGGTCACGCCAGTTTCAACCATTTGGGCAAGGATCGAATAAAGATCGGTTGATTCTGGAGTGGTTCTAGCACCTGGAATGTGTTTACCGTCGATGTAAGTTCCAACAGTTCCAATTACCCCAACTTTGTAACCAAAGTTGGTGAAAAGGGATTGCAAAATATGGGTAACCGAAGTTTTGCCATTTGTTCCAGTTACCCCAACAATTGTTAATTTCTTTTGCGGATATTGATAAACCCGAGCTGCCAGAGTTGCCATATCGACTCTTGGATTAACAAGTTCAATTTCTGAAATACCACTTGGTAATTGCTTTAACCCATCGCTATCGGTGGCGATGGCAACCGCACCATTTTCAATTGCCTGGTTAACGAACTCAATGCCATGGTGGTTAGCGCCAGCCAATGCGACATAAATATCACCAGGCAAAACTTCACGCGAATTATGGGTGATGCCTGTAACTGCAACTTGCGGGTTAACTTCAGTGAATTTAAATCCAGCAGCGATTGTTGTAAGTGCTGTTGGTGAAGTTGTTGGCCGCATCTGTAATTACCACGTTACTGGGATCTGTGGTGGCGGTGTATCAAGTGGTGGAATCTTCTCGTGGGCAAGCGCATAAGTCATAACCTGCTTGAAAACTGGACCTGAGATCGTTGAACCGAAGTGACCATTAACTGGGTCATGAATCATGACTGCAACAATTAGCTCTGGATTATTGCCAGGCGCGATTCCGATAAACGATGCGGTGTATCCGCTGTAGCCACCAGTTATTTCGCTGTACTTATTTGCAGTACCGGTCTTACCGGCAATTTGGTAACCGGCAATCTGTGCTTGTGGCGCAGTACCTTCATCAGAGACAACGCTCATCAACATTTCGCGAAGTGTTTTGGCAGTTTCTGGAGTGATCACTCGAACTGATTCTGCTGGCTTGGCGTATTCAATTCGACCATCAGCACTTGCATAACTTGATATCAACCTTGGTTGTACGCGCACTCCGTCATTGGCGATAGTTGCATAAACCGAAGCTGCCTGCACTGCGTTAAGCGATAAGCCCTGCCCGAATGCAAGTGTTGGGAAAGTTGTTCCAGACCATTGATTTGGGTTATTTGGATCTGGGAGCAAGCCACCTGATTCGCCAGGGAAATTCATTCCGGTCGTATCACCAATGCCAAAGCGCTTTAGATATTCATAAAACTTATCTTGGCCAATTAATTCAGAGGCCATGATTGTGCCGATGTTACTTGACTTGGCCAGCACGCCATTTAAAGTCAACTGAAGTGTGCCGTGTTCGTCGTGATCATGAAATACAGTTCCAGCGCGGGTAATTGTTGGCGGAATAGTCATCGGAGATGTTGGATTAGCCGCGCCTTCATTGAGCACAGCAGCCATGGTCATGACTTTGCTAGTTGAACCAGGTTCGAACACGTCAGTAAGTGCGATGTTTCGCTTTGCGCGGTCATCGGTATCAAAAGGTTTGTTTGGATCAAATGTCGGTGCATTTGCTAGCGCTAAAATTTCGCCAGTTTTTTTCATGACCACAACAGTTCCGCCTGATGCGCCAGCGAAAGCTACACGTTCAACAAGTGCGCGTTCTGCAACCGCCTGAATGTCACGATCAATTGTGAGATTAACGTTTAAGCCATTAATTGGATCGACACTATTTCGTTCACTACCCGGAATCTCTCGACCATTAACTCGCTCAACTACCGTGCTGCCATCTTTTCCAGCAAGCTGAGCGTCGATACCGAATTCAAGTCCACCAAGACCATGGCCTTCAGCGCCAACGTAACCAATAACACTTCCGGCTAGTTGGCCATTTGGATAAACGCGGGTCGTCGTTGGTTCACTAAAGATGCCGGCAATATCTAATGCGGCAACTTCTTTCCATTTTTCAGGTGTGATTTGTTTTGCGATGTAGTTAAATCTCTTGTCACCAGTTAAAGCAACAACTAATTCTTCAACAGGCATTCCAAGCACCGGTGCTAATTGATTGGCCACTGCAGCTGGATCTTTAATCAAAGTTTGATCACAGGTCACATTCTTGGCAATCACTGTCGTTGCAATTGGTGCACCATTTACATCATTTATGTTGCCTCGAATCGCTGGCATGATCACATTTGTTAAGCGATTGCTTTGACTACTTGCGGCAAGCTTTGGACCCTTAATTACCTGCAGATTAATTAATTGCAAGAAGTAAATTGCCAAGATCGCTGTTAAAAATCTTGTGGTGATCATTAAGCGTTTACGTGGTTCAGCTAAGCGAAGTGGTTGAACTGGACGACTGACAAATTCTTCTAGATATGGGTTTGATCTTGTAGAGCGAACTGGTCTGACCTGATGTTGTGGTGGACGAGGTGGGGCTTGGAAACTCATGGAACCACCGGCGTTGCAACTGGTACTGGCACATAAGGAACTGCAGGTGCTTTAGCTGGAACGGCTTGTCCCACAATTGTTTGGTCTGAAAGGCGAATGAATACTGGGGTTTCAGCCGGAACCATACCTAGGGTTCTTGCAGCTGTAACTAAATTGTCAGTTGATTCAGCTGCGGCAACCTGGCTTGCCAAATTTTGTTCAGTTGCAATCATCTGATTTAGCTGAGTTTGCAATTTATGTTTTTCAAAAGCCGCTTGGGCTGCTTTGGTGTTGATCACTAGCAGGATCAAACTTCCAAAAATGAAAAGTCCGCTGATGATTCCAACAAAGGTTCCAAGGCTGGCACGTCCGTTTGGAATCTTAATTGGGATTGCTTGAGCAATCGGGGTCACAACGGCGCGAGAGTTAACTGCCGCTAATCGACCGATTCTTCGAGTCTTTGATGAAATAGGTGTTAGCCGAGGTTGGCGCACTGGCATTGCACTCATGCGGCCACCCTCTCCACAGCGCGAAGACGTACTGAAGTTGCGCGTGAGTTTTCGGCAATTTCAGCATCGCTCGCAAATTCAGATCCGCGAGTTAGCAGTCGAAGTTTTGGAGCATCACTTGCTGGAACAAATGGCAGATCAACTGGAGTCTTATCTTCAGTGACTTCACGGAATGCATTTTTAACAATGCGGTCTTCAAGAGATTGGTAAGACATCACGACTAGGCGACCACCAACATCAAGTGCATCGATCGCAGCTGGCATGGCGCGCTCTAATACTGAAAGTTCGTCGTTAACTTCAATGCGCAACGCTTGGAAAGTGCGCTTTGCCGGGTTGCCGCCGGTGCGACGAGTTGCTGCTGGAATGGCATCTCGAACAACTGCAACTAAACGGTCACTTGTGGTGAATGGTTCTATCTCGCGTTCGCGAATGATCGCACTTGCGATACGTGAGGCGAATCTCTCTTCGCCATAAACATTAAGAATTCTGGCTAGTTCCCCATGGGTATAAGTGTTAACGACATCAGCTGCAGTCTTGCCAGTTGTGGTGTTCATTCGCATATCCAGTGGCGATGTACGAGAGTAAGCAAATCCACGCTCATCGTTATCTAGTTGCATTGAAGAAACACCAAGGTCAAACAAGATGCCTTGAACAACTGGGATTTGCAGATCAGCAAGAACACTTGGCAATTGGTCATAAACTGCGTGCACAAATTCAACGCGACCTGCGTATGGTGCTAGCCGAACTTTTGAATGTTCCAGTGCATCAAGATCGCGATCTAAACCGATTATTTGAAGGTTTGGAAATGACTCAAGGGCTGCTTCAGTGTGACCACCAAGGCCAAGAGTTGCATCTACTAGTACTGCTCCAGAATCAGTTAGAGCTGGTGCTAATAAATCAAGACAGCGTTGCTTTAGAACTGGAACGTGGCTGAAGGTAGTCATTACCCGCGCCTAGCACCAACAACAACCTCAAGTCCCCAGCCGGCAGCAAGCTTGGCACCGGGGAAGGTGCGCCAAGATTCAGTTACGGCTGGGTACTTGAAGCGGTTGTCAGTAGAAACTGGATTCATTAATGAATAAGTCATTACTGAATCACCTCATCAAGTGATGCAAAGCCTGGTTCCTGAGCGTCTAAGTACTGGCTCCAAGCGATGGCATCCCAAATTTCGATGCGAGTATCAGCGCCAACTACAACAAGATCGCGTTCAAGTCCTGCCCATTCACGAAGTGAACTTGGGATTGTTACGCGACCTTGCTTGTCAGCAACATCATCGAAAGCAGAAGAGAAAAAGACACGCGTATAAGCGCGAACTTTTTCGTTGTTTTGGGAACGGGCGCGAAGTGATTCAGCGTAGGTATTGAACTGTTTGGTCGGCCAGATTATTACGCAACGTTCTTGGCCCTTAGTCATAACTAAGCCACCAGTAAGCGGTTCGCGGAATTTAGCCGGCAGAATCAATCGGCCTTTTTCGTCCAGCTTTGGGGTATGTGTGCCTAGAAACATGGCAATTCCCCCAAAAACTGATGGCAGCCCTTCCCCGAGCCACCTCGTTCGACCAGAATACTCCACTTTGCTCCACTGTCAACCTCATTTAAACCCCAATTTTCACAAATTTCACAGATATATCGAGATATAGCCCTAAAACATGGGTGGTTTAAAGTGGAGACTTTTTAAAACGCTAAAAATGCGCTGTATTGGCCAAAATCCTAGATTTTGTAATTTATTCCTGCCATAGTTTTGATACCGAGTAGGACCTGACTAAACAGCTCGGTAGAAATGTTCGGTCGCCATGTCTAGTGAAAATAACGGTGAAAATAAACCGCAATCCGATGACCCAAAAGGTGTTGTGGCTCAAATAACAGTTCAACATGGAAAATCGATCGATGCTTATAAAGCAGTTTTAGATAACCAAATTGATGCAATCAAAAACGATCCACGGCTTAATGAATAGATCGTCAAGAAAATAACTATCCGTTAATTTGGTGATCCGATAATTCCATTGGCATCGCCACAAAGAATATTGCGATCAAGGGTTATGCCATCAACTGTGGCTACAAACTGAACCATTGCAGGAATGGTCCCAGCTATACCTGATTGGGTGCAAGCATTTTTAGCAGCTGCTACCCCAGTTTCCACATCACTAAATTCACCAATTGCTCGCCAAGTGGGCACACCCAGTTTTGCGTTCAACGTGATTTCAAGCCAATGAGCCGTCGTTGAATAAATACCAACGTGATAACCATTTTGGGTTAATAAATGCATCGCTTCAGTAATCACTGATACCGAACGTGAACTTTCCGTCCAAGTGTTATGGGTTTCAACATCTAGCCAAATCGGAACAGTTTTATTCACGCCAAATTTTGAAAGTCTTTCTAAGGTGTCGGTTGCAATTTTTTGCCCATAAGCATTTGGATCCATGTCTCCTGGGTCCGCTGTGTTGATGTAGATCGCAACTGCGTCGTGGGTTTTGGCCCATTGCCATTGCTTTTCAAAGCAAGGGTTTTCGCTAAAAGGCTTTCCTTTATTCAATCCAACAATTGCAAAGCCGACGAACTTTTCAGATAACGCCGAATTACACTGTGGATGCGATACGTCATAGCCAGTGTTATCAATTGGTCCAGACCAAGTAATTGTTTCTGGTTGGGTCACCGTTATGAATGGGCGCCCATCCACCGATTCAATAGTTAGTGGTGGAGCAACAACCTGCTCCGTTACATAAGAATAAGCAGCAAATGCCACAAAAAATAATGCGACTACACCAAATAAGAAATTAAATAATCGGCGCATGCGAATAACTTTGATTATTTAATTAATTTCAAAAATTTAAATGTCGTTATTACGACGGTCCCAACGCTCTTCTAGGCCTTGCATGAAAGAAGACTTTGGCTTTGCAGTGCCTTGCTTTCCGGCTTTAACTTTGGCACCAGAATTTGCAGCGCCTGCGCCAGTTACCACGATTGATAAACCAGTAACCATTGCCACAAAACCAAGAATTCCAATTGGTGGCATTTGAGTTGCAACGCCAGCTACTAATCCAGCAACGCCAACGATGACTGCTCCAAGTGCCATGAATACATGCTTTGGTGTGCGAAGTCGGATACTCGGTGCGCGAAGGGTCGTGGCAAGCTTTGGATCTTCGTTAGCCAGGGCAGCTTCCATTTGGGCAAGAAGTTTTTGTTCATGATCGGAAAGGGCCATTAGCTAACTCCTTTACTTCCATTTGGGCTAGTTGCCTTGGCTATTACTAACTATTTTAAGGATACGTTGGCTATCGCGCTTAGGTTGCCAACTCTGGTAAAGATTGGGTTAATCCCCATTCTTTAATGGGTTTTACCCCTCTAGTCCTTATCGGCTTCTGAGCGAATTAACCTAGCTGGCTTAACAGCTGATGTGCCAAATCGGTGGGCTACTTTATCTAGGGCAAGTTCAGCTTCCCGCCAACCAGTTGCTCTAGTGGATAAGGCCAACTGAATCGGAGCGTCTTGAGACAGGCCAGATGCCCTAACCCCTACTAAACGCACCCTAGTTCGCTCCAAATGCAGTTTTTCAAATAAGTGCTTGGCGGCTTTATAAATTTCGGTACTCAAATCTGTCGGTGTATCCAAAGTCTTACTTCTAGTTATCACTTGGAAATTTGAAAATTTAATTTTGATTGAAACGGTGGCAGTGGTGAACCCACCATCGCGAAGGCGCCTAGCAACTTTATTACTTAACGACATGATATGCGTTGTGATCTCATCTAGATCTTGAAGATCTAAATCAAATGTGCGCTCTGCACCAATACTTTGTTCTTCATGTTCAACTGTTACTTTGCGCGGATCACGGCCCCAAGATAATTCGAATAGATGCTCACCAACTGTCCCGTCCATGACTCTAGACATGGTGTAAGCATTAGTACCGGCGATGTCACCAACTTTGCGAAGGCCAAATTTAATTAAAGTTTCTGCAGTCTTCGGCCCAACACCCCAAAGCGCGGTAACTGGCAGTGGGTGTAAAAATTCGATCACTTTATCTTTTGGTACAACATGCAACCCATTTGGTTTGGCAAAATTTGTGGCTAGTTTTGCCACAAACATGGTTGATGCGATGCCAACTGAACAGGTGATCCGCTGCTCTTCCCAAACCCGCTTGCGAATCATTTCGCCAATTTCAGTCGGGCTACCAATTAACTTGATCGCACCAGAGACATCTAAAAATGCCTCATCGACTGAAAGCTGCTGCACTAGTGGAGTGAAATCTTCAAAGATGGCCATCACTTCTTCAGAAACTTCCCAGTATTTGTGATGGCTTGGCTCGATGATGATCGCTTCTGGTGCAAGTCGCATTGCAGTTGCCATTGGCATTGCAGAATGAACACCTAATGCGCGAGCTGGGTAAGTTGCCGAAAGTACTACCCCACGACCGCCGCCATGACCAATAATGACTGGTTTATTTGCAAGCTCTGGATTGTCGCGAATTTCAACTGATGCAAAGAATGCATCCATGTCGATATGCAAAATATGACATTCAGTGTCATCACCTTTTTGGCCACGAGTATTAGTTGGTCTGTTCAACTGCTCTCGGGTCATAAGTTCATCTTGTCACTTAACGCCGACAGGACTTAGGAATCAAAGCCCATTCCGATGCGATCAAGAGTGCGAAGCCACAAATTGCGCTTACCTTTGTTGCGATCGGCTTTATCAAGTGACCAGCGGGTGAAATTGATCCCAGCTGATCTAAATGGCTCCGGTGGAAATGGAATCGGAAGCGAATTAACCATTTGAAGTGACCTACGGTCAGTGTCGCGATCAAGCAGCAGATCAATAGCAACTTGAGCGCCAAATCTTGAAGCGCCAACACCTAGTCCGGTATAGCCAGCAACATACGTCACTTTCTTGCCCAAACTTTGACCCCAGAATGCGCTGAACCTTGATGAAGTATCAATCGCACCACTCCAGGCATGGGAAAATTTCAGACCTTCAAGTTGTGGGAAAGTTTCAAAGAAGTGCGAAGCAATCTTCACCCATGAATCAACTGTGCGCTCATAGTCAGCGCCAAACCCACTTCGCCAGTTATAAGTAGCGTCATAACCGCCCCAAAGAATTGAGCCATCTTCGGTTGGTCGGTAGTAATGGAATTGATTTCCAGTATCGCTAATGCCTTGATATTCACTCCAGCCAATTGATTCGCGCTGCGATTTATTTAGCGGTTCAGTTACTAGTACTGAGTCATAAACCGGCACCATTAGGTATTTGAGCCTGCGCAGTAGTGGCGGAAAGGCGTTGGTAGCAAGTAAAACCCGAGGAGCTGTGATTGCGCCAAGATCTGTCTTGGCCCTTACCTTTGTTCCCTTGTCATCAAGATCTGTAACCATGGTGTTTTCATAAATGCGAACACCACGCTTAAGGGCTGCATCGCGAAGTCCCCAGGCAAGGCGTGCTGGATCAACTAATGCCACACCGTCAGCGTTATATAAACCACCTAGATAAGTTGGCGAATTTAGCTTTGCCTTAACTTCTGCTTCACTTAGCCATTCAAATTCTTCGCCATGTTCCTTAGCTAGATCAACGAATTCAGCTAGCTCTTCAAGTTGATAACCTTCAGTTGCCACATCGATTTCACCAACGCGCCTAAAGTCACAATCAATGCCTTCATCTTTAACAAACTGCTCAATGGCATCAAGGTTTTCTTGACCAAGTTTGTTTAATTTTTTGAGCTCTTCTGGCCAGCGGTTATAACCATTAGCAAAACCATGAGTTAGCGATGCGGCAACAAAGCCGCCGTTTCGACCGGTTGCGCCGTAAGCAATCCACTTGCCTTCAACTAAAACCACATCAAGATCAGGATTGTGATCTTTGGCTTCAATTGCAGCCCAAAGACCGGTAAAGCCACCGCCGACAATTAAAAGATCTGCATAATTTTCGCCAACCAGACGAGACTTTTCATCTGGCCAAGCATCGTCATCCATCCAATAGGACTCTTCGACAACATCAGCTAAGGACGGTAGTACATCTAGATTTGGTTCGGCCGAGAACGGCATAAATCACCGGAGTAAGAATTAACTTCTTACGCACGCGCCTTTCGGGAAGATCGTATTTGTCCAACTATTACCAAGGTTAGCGCAAGGAAAAACATCAAAGAAGAAATGACATTCGCTTGTGGCGGAATTCCACGTTGGTTATAAAGCCAAACAAACTTTGGGAATGTTGAGAAATTAGAGCCTGAATTGAAGTTAGTAATAATAAAGTCATCAAACGATAGTGAGAATGCAAGTAGTGCAGCAGCTGCGATACCTGGCATAACTAATGGCAAAGTAACTTTTCTGAATGTTTCTCGTTCATTTGCATAAAGATCTTGAGCGGCTTGCTCTAAACGTGGATCAAGGGATGCAATTCTTGCCTTAACTGTAACAACCACAAATGAAATACAGAACATTACGTGTGCAATTAATACACCTGGGAAACCAAGTAGTGTTCCACCAGCATTTAAATAAAGTGCAAGAAGTGATGAACCAAGCACAACTTCTGGTGTGGCCATTGGTAAGAAAATTAATAAGTTTGTAGTGGCTCGACCCTTAAAGTCATAGCGAGCGATTGCAAATGCGATCATGGTGCCAAGCACAGTTGCGATGAAGGTTGAGCTTGCGCTCAAAATAATCGAATTTCGCACTGATGAACAAACTTCAGGTGCCCCACAAATGTTTTGCCAAGCCTTGAACGTGAAACCCTGCCAAACCAAGTTTGTGCGGCCGGCATCGTTGAAGGAAAAGGCAAATGTGTAAGCAACTGGCACGGCTAAATAAATAAGTGCAAGTACTGCATAAATTCGAAGAGCATTCTTACCAAGCCAGCGCATAACTACACCAACTCATCTGTGCCAGTACGGCGAACATAGAGCGAAACCAAAATCAAAATCGAGAGCATTAGCGTAAATGAAAGTACTGCTGCCGTTGGGTAATCAACTGTGCCTAAGAAGCGGGCATCAATTACGTTACCGATCATCGTGGTTCGCTGATTTCCAAGAAGTGATGCATTGATGTAGTCACCAGCTGCTGGAATCCACGTAAGCAAAGTTCCAGCGACCACGCCAGGTAATGAAATTGGCAGTGTTACTTTTCTAAATGTTGTGAAAGCTGGTGCATATAGATCACCAGATGCCTCAATTAATCTGCCATCCATACGTTCAAGTGAGGAATAAATTGGCAGTGTCATAAACGGCAAAAAGTTATAAGTGATGCCAGCAACCACTGAAAGAGTCGATGGATAAACCGAAGCTGTTTCACTAGCAAATCCAATAAATCTAAGTGCCCCTAGAACTGGACCTTCATCACCCAAGATTTGTCGCCAAGCGATGGTGCGCAAAATGAATGAAACGAAAAATGGTGCAATCACCATAATCAACATCAAGTTTTTATACTTGCCAGCTTTAAATGCAATTGCATATGCAAGTGGATAACCGATTGCTAGGGCAAGCAGCGTTGCCATTGAGGCAAATAAAAATGAACGTTGAAGTGCAGCTAAGAACTGTGGCCGGGAAAGTACATCAATGAAGTTTGTGAAAGTAAATGTTTGGACGAATTGACCTGGCAAGCCACCAGGAAGTGGTGTCATCAGCGCTGTCATGAACAAAATGACAATTGGCACAACAAAGAAAATGCTTAGCCACAAGCCACCAGGAAGTAAAAGTAAATACGGAGTTAATTTACGTTTTGCTTTTTTAGTCGGCGCAGATTGAGCTGCCCCACTATCCCCTAGTGCGTGTGCAAAAGCCATGACTAGTTTCCTGCAGCTTCAAATTCTGCTGCGATTTGATCGCCAGCTAAGACATCTTCAGTTCCGGCTAATCCGAAAGCGTGTTCAGGTTTCCAAGTTGCATAAACGCGAGTTCCTGCTGGAATCACACTTCCGCCCGCATTTTGTTCAAATGCCATCCAGTTTTCACCAGATGGAGTATCAATCACATACTGAGTTGAAACGCCAAAGAACGAGGCATCTCTAACTACGCCACCTTGGTTATTAAAGTCACCATGCAATTGATCACTAGTTGAAACTGTGATTTTTTCAGGACGAATACCAACCAAAATCTTTTTGCCGACTGTTAAATCTGTTCCGGCAGCAATTCGGTTGCGCTTGAGTAAATATTTGCCATCTTTATCTGATGCCACCACATTTTCACTATCCACTGAGTCGATAGTTGCGCGGAACAGATTTGATTGACCAAGGAAGTTAGCCACAAAAGCAGTTTGTGGGTTTTCATATAAATCAGTTGGTGAACCAAGTTGTTCGATTGCACCATTATTCATAACTGCGATGGTGTCGGCCATGGTCATGGCTTCTTCTTGGTCGTGGGTTACGTGCACGAATGTTAAGCCCACCTCTAGCTGAATGCGCTTTAGTTCCAGCTGCATTTGGCGCCGAAGTTTTAGGTCAAGTGCGCCAAGTGGCTCATCAAGTAATAACACTTGCGGACGATTAACAATTGCGCGGGCAAGAGCAATACGTTGCTGCTGTCCACCTGACATCTGTCCAGGTTTGCGTTTTGCTAAATGACCTAGTTGAACTAGCTCAAGTGCATCAGTTACTGCTTTATCAACATTTTTTTCTCCGCGTCGGCGAAGCCCGAAGGCCACGTTTTCGAAAATATCCATGTGCGGAAACAATGCATAGTTTTGGAAAACGGTGTTAACCGGGCGTTGATAAGGCTTGGTATGGGTGATGTCGGTACTTCCGATCATTACTTGTCCGGAAGTTGGTTCATCAAGCCCTGCAATCATTCGCAGGGTTGTGGTCTTGCCGCAACCTGAAGGTCCAAGCAGTGCAAAGAATGATCCTTGCGGGATTTCCAGATCTAGATTGTGCACGGCGACAAAGTCGCCATACACCTTCCGCAATCCTTGTAGCTTTACATTTCCGGTTGCGGTTAAGACATCACCCATGCGTTTTTACTACACCCCTGTTGTGGTTGCCCATGAATCTGAGAATGACTGTTCAGCAGCTGAATCAAGAGCTGGGAAAACACTTGCCTTGGTTAAGGTTTCTGCACTTGGGAAAATGAATTCGCTTTCAGCAAGTGCTGGATCGATCTTCATCATTTCTTCTTGTGCGCCCTTAACTGGACAGATGTAGTTAACGTATGCAGCAACTTGCGCTGCAACTGCTGGATCGTAGTAATGATTCATCATTGCCATGGCATTTGATTGGTGACTTGAAGTTGATGGAATCAACATATTGTCTGACCAAAGCATGCCGCCTGATTCAGGTAGAGCGAAGCCCCACTTATCATCATTTTCAGCGTTAAGAATGAAGATGTCACCAGACCATACGATGCCAGCCCATGCTTGGCCACTGACTAGATCTTTGGCGTATTCATTACCTTGAACTTTGTAGATGCTGCCATCATCAAGTTTTCCACCTAGGAATTCAAGACCTTGTTGCCATTGATCTTCGGTAATTCCATTTGCGATATCAATTCCAAGAGATTTCAAAATGATGCCCATAGTGTCGCGCATTTCAGAAAGGACAGTTACCTTGCCCTTTAATTCATCTGACCAAAGCTGGTCAACTGACTGTAGGCCGTTTGGAAGTTTTTCTTTATTCCAAACAAGGCCGCCGAAACCTGACTGCCAGGTAAGTGAGTAGTTACGACCTTTATCGAAACTTACATTGGCCAAGTTATCCAAAATATTTACTTTGTTTGGAATTTTTGCTGCATCAAGAGGTTGTGCGTAACCGTACTGAATGAAACGTGATGCCATCCAGTCAGTTGGTGTCACAACGTCAAAGCCAATGTCTTGACCAGTCTTTAACTGACCGTTTACTTTGCCCCAGAAAGTTGCGTTGTCATCAATTTCTTCTTTGTAAGTTGGTGCAATGCCTGAAGCTGCTGCGAAGGCATCAAGAGTTGGGTATGTCTTGGCATCTTCGTCATAATCTAAATAAAGTGGCCAGTTAGCCCAGCGAACAACTTTTTCAGTATCAGATACATCTGCTGGGAATGCTGCAGCACCAGTGCTTGCGCCACCTGCTGCTGGAGTTGATCCGCCAGTTCCGCAAGCAGCTAATGCGCCACCGACTGCTACTGCGCCAGCCGCGCCAAGGAAGCCACGACGTGACATCGCGTTTTTTAGAAATTCAATTGACTTTTGTTCGTTCATGTTTTCGTTCACAGTTCTTCCTTTTCCTTCTGCTTTGCTAGTTTCTTAATCTACTTAACGCCTAGTCCAAACTTGCCATTACATGCTTAATTCTGGTGTAGTCCTCAAAGCCATACATTGATAGGTCTTTGCCATATCCAGAGTGCTTGAAGCCACCGTGCGGCATCTCAGCCACAAGTGGAATGTGGGTGTTAATCCAAACTGCACCAAAATCAAGGTATTTAGACATTCTTAGTCCG
Organism: Actinomycetota bacterium; assembly: GCA_041179585.1. GTDB lineage: Bacteria > Actinomycetota > Actinomycetes > S36-B12 > UBA5976 > UBA5976. The sequence continues at coordinate 16,799 of JBEGTB010000043.1, read as the reverse complement.
CGCCCGATATCACGAGTCCAAACACTTGAAGCTAAGCCATACTTAACGCCGTTAGCCCACTTAAGAGCCTTGGCTTCGTCGTCAAACTTTTGAATTGTCATAACTGGTCCAAAAATTTCATTTTGAATCATCTCGTCATCTTGCTTTAGGTCAGAAATGACGGTTGGTTCAATGTAGTAACCACGATCACCAATACGTGAGCCACCAGCTGAAATCTTGGCGTGCTTTGGCGCGCGATCAATGAAGCCCAAAACCTTTTCAAGTTGCGCCGCATTGTTAACTGGTGGCACTAGTGCATCACCATCACTTGGGCCTTGTTCAAATGTGGTTGAAAGGCCTTTAGCTTGCTGGGATAGTGCATGCACAAAATCGTCATACACTTTGTCAGCCACAAGCACACGTGTTGCTGCTGTGCAATCTTGACCAGCGTTAAAGAAGCCAGCAACTGCTAACCATTCAGCGGCAGCTTCGATATCTGCATCATCAAAAATAATTACTGGTGCTTTGCCGCCAAGTTCTAGATGAACTCGCTTAACATCGCGCGCTGCACTTCCAGCAACTTCCATACCTGCCCGAACTGAACCTGTGATTGAAACCATTTGTGGGGTTTCATGTTCGACAAGTGCTCGGCCGGTGTCACGATCACCAGTCACAACATTTAAAACTCCTGGCGGCAAAATGTCGCCAATTAGTTCAGCCATGCGAATTGTTGAAACCGGTGTGGTGTCAGATGGTTTCAAAACAACGCAGTTCCCTGCTGCAATTGCTGGAGCAAATTTCCAAACAGCCATCATCATTGGATAGTTCCAAGGTGTTACCTGGCCAATCACACCGATTGGTTCGCGGCGAATTATTGACGTGAAACCCTTCATGTATTCACCAGCGGCGCGACCTTCAAGTACGCGAGCAGCTCCTGCAAAAAATCTGATCTGATCGATCATCGGTGGAATTTCTTCAGATGCAGTTACCGCAAATGGTTTACCTGTGTTAATACCTTCTAGTTCAACAAGTTCATTTGCATTCGCTTCTAAGACATCGGCAATTTCAAGTAATGCTTTTTGGCGTTGCGAAGGAGTTGTTTCGCGCCATTCTTCAAATGCTTTCTCAGCTGCGCCATATGCCTGATCAACATCTTTGGCATTTGATAATTGTGCTTCTGCGTAAACCGCTCCAGTTGATGGGTTAATAACTTCAGTGGTTTTGCCACTTGAGCTATTCACTAATTGACCATTGACGAAGTTCTGCAGCACCTTGGACACGATTTATCTTCCTTTTTTAACTTGGGCTTACTTGGGCTTAGCGGCTTATTAGAAACTTTACGACTGCAAAAGCCTTTTGTTCAGGGATTTAATAGGTTTTTTATACGATTTCGGTAACAAATTGGTCACAAATACACGCAATTCGCAAAAAAATTGGCAAATTGCTACGAAATCGCTTGCTTAAGCCATTTTGACCCCTCAATATGGGAGGTATGTCCAAGGTATCGCCGCTCGATGATGTTTCAAAGTCGATCATTGAGCAACTGCAAGAAGATGGCCGACGTCCTTATGCCTCAATTGGCAAGGCCGTTGGGTTATCTGAGGCAGCCGTGCGCCAGCGAGTCTCAAAGCTGCTGGAAACAGGTGTGATGCAGATAGTGGCTGTCACAGATCCAATGCAAGTTGGGTTCAATCGTGAAGCCATGATCGGGGTGGAAGTTGACGGTGACATCGAAGCAGTTGCTGACGTGATTGTGAAGATGCCCGAAGTCTCCTACCTAGTTGTCACAGCTGGGTCCTACGACATACTCCTTGAGGTTGTCTGTGAAGACGATGAAGCTCTTCTGGAAGTAATCAACCGCAAGATCCGTGCGCTCCCTGGGGTCCGTCGCACGGAAACATTCATGTATCTGAAGCTGCGCAAGCAGATCTATACGTGGGGAACCCGTTAATCAGAGAACAGAAAACTCATGACAACGCTAAATCAGCAAACAACTAACTATCAGCAAGTCGCTAAAGACAACATGTGGATGCATTTCACTCGCCATTCAAATTTTGAAGAAGGCGGTGAAGTACCAATGATCGTTCGCGGTGAAGGTGCGCGTATCTTCGATGACAAAGGTAAAAGTTACATCGATGGTTTGGCTGGTCTTTTCACAGTTCAAGTTGGTCATGGTCGCAAAGAATTAGCCGAAGCAGCTGCCAAGCAAGCAGAGCAACTTGCCTTCTTCCCGCTTTGGTCTTACGCCCATCCAAAAGCAGTTGAATTAGCCGAACGCTTAGCCCATCATGCTCCTGGTGATTTAAACCGAGTATTTTTCACAACTGGTGGCGGTGAAGCTGTTGAATCTGCTTGGAAAGCAGCAAAACAGTATTACAAGCTAATTGGCAAACCAATGAAGCACAAAGTAATCAGTCGTTCAGTTGCTTATCACGGCACACCACAAGGTGCACTTGCCATTACTGGTATTCCGGATGCAAAGAAATTCTTCGAACCGTTAACCCCTGGTGGTTTCCGCGTTCCAAATACAAATTTCTACCGCGCTGAATACCACCAAGATGACATCAAGGCATTTGGGCAGTGGGCGGCAAACCGAATTGAAGAAGCAATTTTGTTTGAAGGCCCAGATACTGTTGCGGCTGTCTTCCTTGAGCCAGTTCAAAACTCTGGTGGATGTTTCCCGCCACCACCAGGGTATTTAGAACGAGTTCGTGAAATTTGTGATCAGTATGACGTGCTATTTGTGGCTGATGAAGTCATCTGTGCATTTGGTCGCATTGGTGATTACTTCGCCTCAAAGCGCTTCGGGATCGAACCTGACATCATCACCATGGCAAAGGGTGTTACTTCAGGGTATGCACCACTTGGCGCAATGATTGTGAACGAAAAAGTATTCGAACCGTTTAAACGCGGCATGAACTACTTCGCTCACGGTTACACGTTCGGTGGACATCCAGTTTCCTGTGCTGTGGCACTTGCAAACCTAGACATATTTGAACGTGAAGGACTAAACCAACACGTTCAAGAAAACGAAGGCGCCTTCCGTCGCACTCTAGAAAAACTAAAAGACCTAGACATCGTTGGTGATGTTCGCGGTGAAGGTTTCTTCTACGGCATCGAATTAGTAAAAGATAAGAAAACCAAGGAAACCTTTAGCCCGGATGAATCTGAAAAGCTTCTTCGTGGATTCTTATCTCGCAAACTATTTGAAAACGGTCTGTACTGTCGTGCCGACGATCGTGGCGACCCAGTGGTTCAGCTTGCTCCGCCGCTAATTATTGGCCAAAAAGAATTTGATGAAATTGAACAAATTCTTCGCGCCACATTAATTGAAGGCATGACAATCCTTTAAGGCATTAATGACCAACAATCGCAACATCTCATTTTGGTGGGACACTCTCCCACCGGCGCTAGCTTCAAGCACGCGCACTTCACTTACAAGTGATTTAGATGTTGATGTTGCGATTGTTGGCGCCGGTTACACCGGACTTTGGACTGCTTTTTATCTTAAGCAAAATAATCCAAATTTAGATATTGCAATCATCGATGCAAATGTTGCTGGCTTTGGTGCATCTGGACGTAATGGTGGCTGGTGCTCAGCACTATTTCCTACAACCATCGACAAACTTGGACGCATGTTTGGCAACCAGCAGGCAGTTGCGATGCAAGTTGCCATGCATGACACAGTTTCTGAAATTGAATCGGTAACGAAAGATTTTCAAATTGATTGTGATTGGCAGCGCGGCGGATCATTAGTTTTCGCCAGATCAACCCTGCAGCGTGAGCGCGCTATCGCAGGTGTTGAAAATTGGCGCAAGTGGGGTTTTGGTGAAGAGGATTATTCTTACTTAAACCCAGAGCAAACCAAAGATCGTGCGTTAGTTACTAAAAATTATGGTGCTTCGTTCACGCCACATGTTGCGGCAATTAATCCAGCCAAGTTAGTTCGCGGGTTAGCTGCTGCCGTAGAAAAACTCGGTGTGTTGATTTATGAAAACACTCCAGCACTTCGAATTGATCCAGGAATGGTCACAACTGCAGATGCTGTAATTCGAAGCAGATATGTGGTTAGGGCCACCGAGGGCTACACGCCCTCACTTGCCGGACTCAAAAGAGCAATTGCGCCAATTTATTCTTTGATGGTGGCAACTGAACCGCTTAGCGATGATGTTTGGTCACAAATTGGTCTAGGTAAGCGAGAAGTATTTAGTGATGGCCGAAATTTGGTTATTTACGGTCAGCGCACAAGTGATAATCGTTTTGCATTTGGTGGCCGAGGTGCTCCATATCATTTTGGTTCAAAAATAAGCCCTGAGTTTGATCGCACACCAAAAGTACAAAAAGCGATTTTTGATATTTTGGTTGATTTATTTCCAGTGCTTGAAGGCAAAGTTGTTACTCACACTTGGGGCGGTCCGCTTGGTATTGCCCGTGACTGGATGGCTACTGCAACCTTTGATTCAACAACTGGTATTGCCCATGCCGGCGGATATGTTGGCGATGGTGTTGGCACAAGTAATCTAGCCGGCCGAACACTTGCCGATTTGATTACCCGAAAAGATAGCCCACTTGTTAAATTGCCGTGGGTCAATCACCGTTCGCCAAATTGGGAAACCGAACCACTTCGTTGGTTTGGCGCAAACCTTGGCTTGCAGTCAATGGTAGTGGCCGATGCTTCTGAGAATATCTTTAATCGTGAATCAAAGATTCCAAAACTTGTCGGCTACTTCACCGGCAAATAATTAGTTTGCGTAAGCTGCAATCCCAGTTAAGGCTTGACCAACAACAAGTGTGTGAATTTCGTTAGTGCCTTCGTAGGTGTAAACACTTTCCAAGTTATTCATGTGACGAATAATTGGGTACTCCAAAGTGATACCGCTTCCACCAAGCATTGAGCGAGATTCACGGGCAACTTCTAGTGCCATGCGAGCATTTGATTTCTTGCCAATGCTCACTTGCTCAGGGCGAAGTAAGTGCTGATCTTTTAATTTTCCAAGATGGGCTGCAAGCAACATGCCGTTGCCTGTTGCAATTGCCATGTCGGCAAGTTTTTGCTGGCTTAGTTGGAAACCTGCAATTGGTCGACCAAATTGTTGACGGGTCATTGTGTAATCAATTGCTGTTTCAAGACAGTCGCGGGCTGCGCCAACAACACCGAACAAAATGCCAAAACGTGCTTCAGATAAACATGAAAGTGGACCACGCAAAGATTTGATTTCTGGGAACACTGCAGAACCAGGAAGGCGAACGTTATCAAATACAAGTTCGCTAGTTACTGATGCGCGAAGTGAAATCTTGTGATGAACAACATTGGCCTTGAATCCTGGTGTGTTGGTTGGCACCACAAATCCGCGGATACCTTCATCAGTGTGTGCCCAAACAATGGCCACATCGGCGATGTTTCCATTTGTGATCCACATTTTTGAACCGTTAAGGATCCAGTCATCACCATCGCGCTTTGCATTAGTGCGCATTTCACTTGGATTGGAACCAGCATCTGATTCAGTTAGGCCAAAGCAACCCAGCTTGTCGCCAGCTGCCATTGCTGGAAGCCACTCTTGTTTATGTTCTTCGCTTCCCCACTTCCAAATTGCAAACATTGCAAGTGAACCTTGAACTGAAACCAATGAACGAAGACCAGAGTCACCAGCTTCAAGTTCGGCGCAAACTAAACCGTATGAGGTCGCATCTGTTCCAGCACAGCCGTAACCCTCAAGGTGCATGCCAAGCATGCCCAACTGGCCCATTTCCTTGGCAAGCTCGCGACCAGGAATAGTTCCTTCTTCAAACCAGCCAGCGATATGTGGCTTAATACGATCGTTAACAAAGTCGCGGGCAACATCGCGAATAGCTAATTGCTCTTCGTTAAAAAGTGAATCGATGTTGTATAGATCAAACGGATGCTGTGGAGCTGCCATTGCGCTTTTTCCTATCCCAATTGAAGCGAACTACATTTACGTAGCAATTTAGACTAACGAATGCCAAGATCAAGATTTCTGCAAACGAATGCGTGAACTTCATCGCAATTCCTGCCGTTTCTGGTTTCTAACCGCTTAGTAGATTGGATCCAATTTAGCACAGATTGGATCCAATCTGTCAATAGGCTCTAGGGCGTGTTTTGGCTAACGGCAATAACCCCCGAAACCAGGGTTCCTTGGTCAGTTTGAGTGCGCCTCCAGCTCAATGTGATCTCATCAAGAATTCGAGTGCCAAGCCCAGAATGATTTAGCGCCGTAACTTGGCCATTATTTTCAACCTGGACCTCAATATCCCCTGCTTCTAGGCGACTGGCCCGAATATCAATCTGGGAAGCCTTACCGTGCTTAATTGCGTTATTAATACACTCCTTTAGGAATTCATTTGTGCAGTGCACAGCAGTGATATCACCATTCACTCGGTCCACTACCTCAGGGCTTATCGCAACATCAATATCACAAACGCCATCCCATAAGTCGATTAGATCCTCAATGACTTCTTCAAGATCAATGGAACCTGAATTTGAATCAGTAAGTGCATTGATCGCTCGAGCGATGTCTTCACGTACTTTGAGCAAATCTTCAGCGGTTAAATTACCTTGGTGCAAGCGGACATTTGCAGCAGTTAGTGAAGCCTGCACTGAACCATGCAATAGTTGAGCAGCATTCTTTCGATTAACCCAGATACGTTGATTCAAGTTAGCCAAAATTGACGCAGCTTCATCATTAGCCGCCCTAAGGTCTTTTTCAAAATTATTACGCTCAACTTGAATGGCTCTTAGAAATGCGATCACGATCGAAGCTAGGGCAATACCTAAAACCGCATTTGCAAATTGCTCTCGAAAAGCGGCGAAGTATTGCTCAAGCCAAATTAAAATTCCAAGGCTTGGAATTGCGGCAATGATGTGAAAAAAGACTGTAAGTGGAGCGGCAACCCAAATATTTAAAATCCAGTTCTCGGGAATAAATCTTTTTGCCAGCCACAAGATCACAAAGAATGGAATAAACACACCTATACCGATAAACAATGCTGCAAAACCTGCGTAATAAACCGCACCTGATACCGTCAGCGAGCTCATGAAAAAAGTAATTAGGAGCGGGCTAAATAAACTCTGCACTGAGATTCGAGATGAGCGCCGCACGTAGGGGGTGCGAACTTTTGACCATTCCCGATCACCGCTTAAGAAGGCATTTGGCTGATGTAATGCGTCACTAATTGGTCTTAGCTGTTGATCAATCAATGCACTAATTAATTTGGTGGTCTGCTCCGTAAGTTGTGCGTTCGACTCCGAATTCTGATTTAGCGCCTCATTAATTTCATCCAGTGAAGGCTTAATGCTGTGATCGATAATGTCCAAAACTTCTTTGCGCTTTTCTTCGAAGAGATTCTCTGATTCATCCTTAATTGCAGACAACTGTTCACGTTCGGTGCGAAGGAAAGTAAGGCTTTCTTGGCGCTGGATGATTGAACTAACCACAATTGAAGTAATAGCCAGACCAGTTGTAATTGAGAAAAGACCGGCAACCTGCCTGTAACCAAATTCGGCTGTTGGAGCTAGCTCAAATAACACAGCTAAAGCGCCGATTGTTGTTGATCTAGTGACACCAAGAAATGCATAGACGCCAAGTGTTAATCCTGGTTTCGATTCCCTTGGCTTAACTGGCAAAAGCGTTGCTCTGATTGGTAGGGCAATTGCCATAACAACTAGGTGCGCTATGGCCGAAGCAACAAGCCATCCTGCAGCTGATGATCCCAATCGAACACTGTCATAAGTCATCGAGATTGCCGTGAGCCAAATAAATGAAACTGCGGCAACCGGGCCACTTAGCGCATACTGCCCGCCAATTTGCTCCAGGCCATTTTGCACGTCTTGTTTTAGAGAATTGAACGTGGTTTTCATGGAGAGCTATTCACCACTTGTTGGAATGCCTGCAGCTTCGACATATGCACGGGCTGCTGCGGTTCTGGCGTTAACGCTTTGATCGGTGTCTATACCAACGGCTGCAAAAGTTCGACGAATTAAATGTTCAACTGCGCGAATAGTTGAGCCACGCTGGGCAGCTATTTCAGCATTCGATAGCCCTTGAGCAATACTTCGTAAAACCGAAATCTGTGATCTAGAAAGGTTTCCTAAAGGTCTATTTGGATCAAGGTCTGTACGTAACTTTTTATTTTTCCCAGCACCATCACGAAGAGCTGATTCAATTATTTCAACTAGGGCGCCTTGCTTGGTGATTGTTTCTTTTCGAATATAAGCGGCTTTAGCTGGAATGGCGCTTGAATTCACCCCAACAAATCTTGGATCCGGTAGATGCGTCAGAAAAACAATTGCAGTATGCGCAGACTGACGAACGATGATTTCTGCTAAATCGATTCCAGTAGGACCATTGCCTAGTTCAATGTCTAGAACTGCGGCATCTGGATCAAAAGCCTTTACTGCAGCTTTTGCTTTGGCAGCACTATCGGCTGTTTCGACTTTGAACCCAGCGCCACTTAATGTATCTGCGATCAACGATCGTAAGAACGGGTCGTCTTCAACTACAAGTACCCGCCGAGCTTCCATGCTTAGAGTTTAGCGTTTAGCAAAGCGGCTATCGATCAGCCAGAAAACGCCAAGCACGATCATGGATGCAGCCAAAATTCCTAACACGAAAGTTAAAACGTATGAATACCCGTAGCTGACCACATCAAAGAAGTCATACGGATAGGAATCGATAATGGCCCCGCGAATCAATGTGTAGATCACATAAATGATCGGAAGCGCCAATACTTTTGGCAGCATCGATAATTTAATCCAACCGCGAGGACCGGTAATCAGGAAAGCAGCAACCATCAAAATCGGAGTCCAGGTGTGTTCGATCGGACTTGAAATTTGATTAAGCCCAACTGGTGGATAGTTTGGGCCAAGTAGCAAGTTGTAGACAACCCCAGTGACAGTAATCATCAGTACTGCATCAAGGAATGCAACTTTAAATAACTTGCCAGTGCGTTCTGGGTTTAGGAATAGAAGGGTTGCCACAATTCCAACGATGATTTGGGACCAAATAGTGAAATAGCTAAATAAGTCTGCCAAGCGAGCAGGTGCTCCAGCTAGACCATCGGCATAGTGACCGAAGTACCCAAATTGAGATTCAGGAATTGGTGGATCGTAAAGTTTTTGCTCTACCAAGCCAAAAAGTTCGATGATGAAAGATAGGCCTAAACCTGTCCAGGCACTAAGTGCGACGACGCCATATGAATACTTGCGAAATTTCACGTTTGTCATAACGGTTCAACTCTAGATGCTGGGATTAATTAATTCGGTCAGATTTACTGGGCAATTTAGCCTTGTTATTTAACGGATGCAGCCAGTTGACCACAAGCACCGTCGATTTCACGGCCCCTGGTATCACGGACCGTTACGGCTACCCCATGATTTTTAAGTCTGCGCACAAATTCTCGTTCGTCCTCTGGGCGAGAGGCTGTCCATTTCGAACCAGGTGTTGGGTTTAGTGGAATTAGGTTTACGTGCACGAGATGCCCTGAAAGTAACTCACCAAGTAAATCTGCACGCCAAGCTTGATCGTTAATGTCCTTGATTAATGCATACTCGATTGAAATACGACGACCGGTTTCATTTGCGTAATACCAGGCTGCATCTAATACTTCACTAACTTTGAAGCGATTATTGATCGGCACCAAAGTATCGCGAAGTTCATCATCCGGGGCATGAAGTGAAATCGCCAAAGTGAGTGGCAAGCCTTCAGTTGCAAGTTGTTTGATTCTTGGAACCAGCCCAACCGTTGAAACTGTAATTCCGCGAGCAGACATGCCAAGTCCTGCCGGAGCATCATCGGTTAGACGACGAATTGCCCCCATCACCGCGTTGTAGTTGGCCATCGGTTCACCCATGCCCATGAAAACTAAATTGTTTACTCGGCCAACGCCACCTTCAACTTTCCCAGCTGCCAGATCGCGAGCGCCAGCTAAAACTTGTTCAACAATTTCTGCTGTTGAAAGATTGCGGGTTAATCCACCCTGACCAGTTGCACAAAACGGACAATTCATCCCGCAACCAACTTGGGATGAAATACACATCGTCACGCGCTCTGGATAACGCATCAAAACACTTTCGACCAGAACACCATCAAATAATTTCCAAACCTGTTTAACGGTTGTGCCGTTATCACAGGCAAGTGATTTCACTGAGGTCATTAATTGTGGGAAAAGTTGTTCTTTGACTTGGTCGCGAAGTTCTGCTGGAATGTCTGTCCAGGTTTCTGGGGTATCAGATAAACGACTAAACCACTGACGGGAAATTTGATCAGCGCGAAATGCTGGTAAGCCCAGCTCTTTTACTTTTTCTTTGCGCTGCTCAACGGTTAGATCTGACCAGTGAATGGGTGGCTTTGGTCGCTTAGGTTCGACCATGATTAATTCACCTGGGGCTGGCATACGCTCAAGCCTACGTTGAATTATTAATTAATCGCGAATTTATCCGCTATAAGAATAAGTTGAAAAGCACCCAAGCAAAGAACGCATTGATCAAAAGTGAATCAAGGCGATCCATTACCCCACCGTGTCCAGGTAAGAAAGAGCTCATGTCTTTAATGCCAAGATCACGCTTAATCATTGATTCAATTAAGTCGCCAACTGTTGCTGCAAAAAGCATTACAACGCCAACAATTGCGCCAGATATCCAAGATTTATCAAAAACAACAACCCACAAAGTTGCGCCGGTAATTATCTGAAAAATAAATGCTCCAGCAAAACCTTCCCAGGTTTTCTTGGGTGAAATTTTTGGTGCCATTGGGGTTTTACCAAATAGCACGCCAGCAATGTAGGCACCAAGGTCAGTTGCTGTCGTTAGCAAGATAAATGCCATTACTTTCCAGGCACCGTTTGATTGAGCGCTTAGTAAAACCGCGAAGCTAATAAGCAGCGGAACATAAGTCAAAACAAAAATAGATCTGGTTATATGGTGAACGTAAGCCTCTTGGCCATCAAATAAGCGCAGTGACAAAACTGCAATCACGCTTGCGACATAAGCAAACAGCACATCACTAGCGCTTCCACTTGCTGCAAGAATGACAATTACCGGAGCACAAACTTTTAATAAAGTTGCCATTCGGCTTGATAGTCCAACAACTGTGGCATTTGTAAGTTCGCGAACGCCAAGGATTGAAACGACTGCAGCTAACAGGGCAAATATTAATTGATCAACAAAAAGTGCCGCTGTAACTAAAGCCAAAAGTCCAACGCCAACGGCAATTGCTGCTGGCAAGTTTCGACCTGCCCGACCGTAATCAGGTGTAGTCATTAATTAAACCTCAAGTAATTCGACTTCTTTATGCTTTAGCATTTCATCGATGTGAGTTACTGATTTTGCAGTGATATCTTCAAGAGATTTTTCAGCGCGCACTACGTCATCTTTACCGGCTGTGCCGTCTTTGCTTAGCTTTTCTAATGCTTCTTTTGCACTACGACGAATGTTGCGAAGGGAAACTCGAGCATCTTCTGCTTTTGCTTTAGCAACCTTGATGAATTCTTTGCGTCGTTCTTCAGTTAGTTGTGGGAATGGTACGCGGATTACGACACCATCATTTGATGGGTTAACACCTAAGTCTGAATCGCGAATCGCACGTTCAATTGCGCCAAGGGCACTTTTATCAAACGGTGTGACAACCGCAGTTCTGGCTTCTGGAGTTTGTATTGAAGCGACTTGCTGAAGTGGTGTTTGTTGACCGTAGTACTCAACAGTTATCTTTGAGAAAATTGCAGCAGATGCCCGGCCAGCACGGATGGTTGTAAATTCTTCACGAGCAACTTCGATTGCCTTGTCCATCTTTTCTTGGGCATCTTTCAAGATATTTTCAATCACAGCTATTCCTCGAATCGTTAATTGGTTGAAACTAGTGTGCCGATTCGCTGGCCACGAACCGCGCGGGCAATGTTGCCATCGACTAACAAATTGAAAACCACAATCGGTAATTTGTTATCGCGACAAAGGCTAATTGCGGTTGCATCAGCAACTTTAAGATTCTGTGCAAGCACTTCATCGTGCGAAAGGGTTTCATAGAACTTGGCATTTGGATTTGTGCGTGGGTCACTGTCGTAAACCCCATCAACACCCTTTGCCATCAAAACAACCTGAGCTCCGATTTCAAGGGCGCGCTGCGCAGCGCATGAGTCAGTACTGAAAAACGGTGCGCCAAGACCGGCACCAAAAATTACTACTCGGCCTTTTTCCAAGTGACGGGCCGCGCGTCGTGGAACATAAGGTTCAGCAACTTGGCTCATTGGAATCGCAGTTTGGACGCGAGTATCAATACCTTGCTTTTCTAAAAAGTCTTGAAGGGCTAAACAGTTCATAACTGTGCCCAGCATGCCCATGTAGTCAGCGCGCGCACGATCCATGCCACGTTCTGACAGCTGAGCTCCGCGGAAGTAGTTACCGCCACCGATTACTACAGCGACTTCAGTTTTGGTTTTTACAACTTCTGCGATTTGGCGAGCAATGTCAGCAACCACATCAGGGTCAACGCCAAGCTTGCCGTCACCAGCAAATACTTCACCAGAAAGTTTTAGAAGAACTCGCTTCCAACCTCCGGTTGGAACACCTGGCCAAATACCGCTTCCGCTATTTCCACTGGATTTATCGGTAGCCACGGCATCTATATTGCCGTATCTACGTTCAAACCTGCACATCTGGGTCTTAGCCAGCCAAGTTTTGCGCTATTAAACTAAAAAGCCCAGATACCTTTTGGGTATCTGGGCTTTTTAAAGTTATTTACTTGCCGATTTCAAAGTGAGTGAAGCCAGTAACACTGGTTCCAGCCTCATCCAAAATCTGCTTAACAGACTTCTTATTGTCCTGAACTGATGCCTGTTCTAGAAGAACATTGTCTTTGAAGTAGCTGTTTACGCGGCCTTCAACGATCTTTGGAAGGGCAGCTTCTGGCTTTCCTTCTTCTTTGGCAGTTTCCATCGCAATACGCTTCTCAGTTTCAACAACACTTGCTGGAACTTCTTCGCGAGTTAGGTAGCTAGGACGCATTGCAGCAATTTGCATTGCAACTGAGCGAGCAACATCTTCACTGCCTGAGTAGTTAACAAGTACGCCAACTGCTGGTGGAAGGTCATTTGAACGACGGTGCAGGTAAACGGCAACATCACCATCGTGATTTGCTATGCGACCTAGTTCAAGTTTTTCACCGATTACGCCAGCCATCTTTTCGATAGCTTCAACAACAGTTTCGCCGCTTTCAAGCTTTAAGGCGCCTGCAGCAGCACTGTCTCCAGCGCCAGCAGCCTTAACAGCTTTAGCGATGTCTTGACCTAGCTTTAGGAAGTCATCGTTTTTGGCAACGAAGTCAGTTTCGCAAAGTAGTTCAACTAGCACGCCAGCTTCATGAGCGATGATGCCTGCTGAAGTTTCACGTTCAGCACCGCGCTTAGCAGCCTTTGCTGCACCAGAAATACGTAAAATTTCAACAGCCTTGTCGAAGTCACCATTTGCTTCTTCAAGAGCCTTCTTGCATTCCATCATGCCCGCAGATGTAACGTCACGTAGTTTTTTGACGTCAGCAGCAGAAATAGACATTTTTATCCTTTTAGTTTCGTTAGAGGTTTATTCAAGTTTTGTTCAAGTTTTTAATTACTCAGGTGGCTAATTGCCACCTGAGTAATTAATGAGTTTGATTTTTATTCAGCTGGTGTTTCAGCAGGTGCTGCTGAACTTGGTTCAAGTAGTTCTTTTTCCCATTCAGCTAATGGTTCAGCTTCAGTTGAACCAGCTGGGGCGCTACCCGAACGAGCGATTAAGCCTTCAGCTACTGCATCAGCAATTACGCCGGTTAGTAGGCCAACGGCGCGAAGTGCATCGTCGTTACCTGGGATTGGGAAATCAACAACATCTGGATCACAGTTTGTGTCCAAGATGCCAACTACTGGAATACCTAGTTTGTGTGCTTCACCAACAGCGATGTGTTCTTTGTTAGTGTCCACTACCCAAATAAGGCTTGGAAGTTTGTGCATGTCGCGGATACCGCCAAGAACAAGTTCTAACTTTTCTTTTTCGCGGCGAAGAACAAGAAGTTCTTTCTTTGTGCGACCACTGCCAGCAACATCATCAAAGTTGATTGCTTCTAGTTCTTTTAGGCGAGCTACGCGCTTTGCAACAGTTGCAAAGTTTGTAAGCATGCCACCTAGCCAGCGCTGGTTCACGTAAGGCATACCAACGCGAGTAGCTTGACCAGAAATTGCTTCCTGAGCTTGCTTCTTGGTGCCTACGAATAGAACAGTGCCACCACGAGCAACAGATTCGCGAACGAAATCGTAAGCGCGTTCAATGTATGCAAGTGATTGCTGTAGATCGATGATGTAGATGCCATTGCGTTCAGTGAAAATGAAACGCTTCATCTTTGGATTCCAGCGACGGGTCTGGTGTCCGAAGTGAACACCGTTTTCCAGAAGCTGTCTGGTCGAGATTACGGCCATAGGATTACTCCTCTTTCTTAGGTCAGTTTTAACTAACCTCTTTGCGGTTTTAGTGCACTTGGTTTTAGTGCCTTTGGTTCCTGCTTGGAGTCCGCCAACCTTTTGAATTGGACCGATGGACTAACAAGTGCAGTGGTGAACCTGTTTAGTCACCTATTGCTAGGTGCGAGTTCTAAGTTTAGTGGGGTTTAACTGGCCCTAAAAACCAAGTAAGTAAGCCAGATATCCAAAGTTTTCCCCAATATAAATCAGGCCATTGCTAACTATCTTGGTCTGGGCCTATCTAAAGCTATGCGTTACTTAAAACAACTATTTACTCTTGCCTTTCTATTAGTAGTGCTGATCACAAGCGCTACTGTCTCAAAAGTAAATGCAATAGAACCAAGTCCGAATTGGACTTATCCGATCGAAAATAAGAAAGTTTTCCGGCCCTACGAGCCACCACTTCAAAACTGGTTAGCTGGCCATCGCGGAATAGATTTTGCTGCACCTGCTAATACTGAAGTTCACTCTGTTGGTTTTGGCACAGTTATTTATGCTGGACCGCTTGCCAGTAAAGGGGTTGTGGTGATTAGTCATGGTCTAGTTCGCACAACTTATGAACCGGTTAAGGCTGTTGTTTCTGTTGGCGATGAAGTAGCGCCTGGTCAGTTAATTGGAACACTGGAGATTGGTGAAAGTCATTGTTCAACTCAAACCGAAGTTTTCTGTTTGCACCTTGGCGCAATCAGAGATGGGAAATACTTAAATCCGTTATTACTGATTAAACCAAGAGTGCGACTCTTACCACTTAATTACTAGGCGCGCGGATGGGCTTGCTCAAAGACAGCGCGAAGTCGATCCATTGAAACGTGCGTATAAAGCTGCGTAGTTGAAAGGCTGGCATGACCAAGCATTTCTTGCACCGCTCTTATGTCAGCCCCACCTTCGATCAAATGCGTTGCAGCTGAATGTCTAAATCCGTGTGGACTTAAATCTGGAACGCCTTCAAGCGTTGCTAAAACTTCGGTAACCATTTTTCGAACCACGCGTTGATCGATTCGCTTGCCCCGTGATCCAAGGAAAACTGCTTGGCCGCTATTTTCATTGGCTAAAGATTTACGGGCCGTCTTTAAATAAGTTGTTAGCGTTTGATCGGCTTTCGAACCAAACGGAACTACGCGCTGTTTTGATCCCTTACCGGTAACTCTGATCGTTCGCCTGGATTGATCAATGTCATTTATATCTAGTCCAACTAATTCACCGACGCGAATTCCCGTTGCATACATCAATTCCAAAACTGCTAAGTCGCGAATGTGTTCAGGTGAATTGTCATCTGCTCTAGTGGCAGCTCTTTGCATAATTTGCGTAGCCTGATTTTGTTGCAACACATTAGGCAACTTCTTGCTAACTTTTGGAATCACCAGTGCTGCAGCTGGGTCCTCTGTTAAATGACCGTTGTGTGTGGCCCAGGCAAAAAATGTTCTGGCAGCAGTTGCCCGTCTTGCAATAGTTGCTGAAGTTAACCCGTGGTTTCGTTGGTCTGCTAGCCAACCACGAAGTTCCATGATGCCAACATCGCCAAGTTCATTACAGCCACGACCAACGACAAATTCAACTAAGTCTTCTAAATCTTTGCGATATGCCTTGGCGGTATTGGTACTGCGCCCGAGCTCTAGTTCCAAATATTGAATGAACCGATCAACAATCGGAGCAAATGTATCTGGAAGTGAGTTCACCTAACTACCGTTACAAGTAATTGGTCCTTTTGCAAGGACATCGCCCGCAAGTTCTTAACTAATCAAATTCTTAAGGTCTACCAAAATGCTCATTGATTGATTTGCAATGCCTTGGTTTGTGCCAAGTGAAGTGGCACTATTTATAGGTCCTGGGACTGCCCAAACTTTTCGACCTAATGCATTGGCCCAATTTGCTGTTGAAAGTGAACCGGATCGATGGGCTGCTTCAACCACCACAACTTCATCACTAAGTGCTGCGATTATCCGATTTCTGGTTAAAAAATTTTGTTTTAATGGCCGACCACCAGGTGGTATTTCACTAACCACTGCCCCGTTTTCAATTATTCGCGAAATCAATCCTGCATGCACAGCTGGATACGCAACATCTATTCCACAACCCAAAACTGCAATTGTTTTGCCACCACCTGCAATGGTGCCCCGATGCGCTGCCGCGTCAATCCCAAAAGCTGCTCCAGAAATAGTTACCGAATCGCTTTTTGCCAATGTCGAACCAATTTCACCTGCAATTTGTTCACCGTATTGCGACGCTGCCCTTGCCCCAACAACCGCAATCTTTTTTTCTGAATTTTCAAGCACTTGTAAATCGCCGCGCACCCATAAACAAAACGGAGTTTGAAAATCTAAATC
>JBEGTB010000042.1:0-8908 GCA_041179585.1 Actinomycetota bacterium | reverse complement strand
GCAGCTCGTCTAGCAGCCCTAGCTTCTGGATCAGCGGTTATATAAAGTTTCAAACTGGCATCTGGCAAAACCACAGAACCTATGTCACGGCCTTCAACCACAATGCCCTTTGGTGCATCCTTGGAAATCTCACGCTGAAGTTCAACTAAAAGTCCACGAACTTCAGGAACAGCGCTCACTGCACTAACTGCCCCAGTTACTAGGTCACCGCGGATTGGACCTGAAACATCAACATCACCAACATGAATAGTTGGATTACTTGGATCTGTGCCAGGAATGATCTTTGCTACTTTTGCAACATCAAAGACCATTTCCCCATCAATTGGGTCAATGCCTTTTTCTAATACCCACCATGTCATGGCTCGGTACATCGCACCGGTATCTAAATAAGAAAGGCCCAGCTGCTTAGCCACAGCCCGAGAAACTGATGATTTACCTGATCCACTTGGGCCATCAATAGCAATAATCAATTTATTTGAATTGTTTGATTCGCTACTGGCACTGGACACGCCCTCTAGTCTAGGCGGTTATTGGGTTATTACTTATTTTTAAGCGCTTCAGAATAATTAATTAACGACGACAAAGTCAGCAGTTGTTAGAGCGCCAACTAAGACGTCGCGCTTATCTTGGCCAACCGTTAATTCAACTAAGCCAGTCATGCGACCAAGTGAGTGATCGATGCGCACGTCTTCTAAGTTCACGTTTGCGCTAGCTGCGACGTTAAATAACCTGGCAAGTTCACCTGGTTTATCTTCCACCCGCACAACAATCAGGCTGTCTTGTTTATTGGCCGCGCCATGTTTACCTGGAAGTAAATCACGACCTTTAACTCCTCGATCCAGCATGTCACTTATTGCTGAAAGCTTCTCTTCTTTAATTGCCTTGGCAACTTCTTCTAAGTGCTTAGCAACTTTAGAAACCTGGTCTGAAACATTGGCTGCGTTATTTGCCAAAATATCTGTCCATAATTTGGCATCGGCTGATGCGATGCGGATGGTGTCGCGAAGACCTTGACCAGCAAGAGCGATGTGTTCTTTATTGGCTTCATTTAGAACACCGGCAAGCACAGATGCGACAACTTGTGGTGTGTGCGAGATAAGTGCAACCGCTAAATCGTGATCTGCGATCTCCCGATCAATTGGAACCGCGCCAAGATCAGAAATCATTTGCTTAACCAAATCAATTGAACTTTGGGTGGTCTGTGGAAGTTTGGTGACAACCCAAGAGCGGTCAACGAATAAATTATTTTGCGCTGCGGTTGCGCCGCTAACTTCTCGACCTGCCATCGGGTGACCGCCAACAATGCGTTCAAGTTGGTTGTGTTCCAAAGTGGCAAGGGCGCCAAGAATTGTTCCCTTAACGCTGGCCACATCTGTGACCACGGCATTTGGGTGGGCGCTAACTGCTGCGCGCATCACATCTGCCACTTTGCTAGGTGGCGTTGCAACCACAACTAAATCAATTGATTCGCTGCCAAGTTTTTTAGCACCGCTTCTAGTGCTAGCGATGTCGATGGCATGCGGATCGGTGTCATCTATAAATACTGTGTAGCCAGCTTTCACTAGGCCCATGGCAATTGAAGTGCCGATTAATCCGGCACCAATAACTAATGTGGTTGGTTTACCCTTTGACATCTTTTAAATACCTTTTATTGGGCGATGTCTTGGCGCAAGACTTCAGCGCCGCGTAGGTAAATATGTTTAATGTCTTTGCGGGCAAGGTCAGTATCAACGTGCGCCATAACTCGCACTACTTTGCCAAGGGCGCCATTGATATCAAGTTCTTGGGCGCAAATCACTGGCACGTCTGCAATATCCAATTTACGAGCAGCTGATGCCGGGAAAGTTGAATGCAGATCAGGGGTTGCCGTGAAAAGGATGCTGACCAAGTGATCAGTGCTTAGGCCATTTTTTTCAAGCATGCTAGAAAGCAGTTCAACAACTGCTTCTGTCATTTCGCCTGCGTCATCCTTGGTTAAGCAAGTTGCGCCGCGGATTGCTCTAAGTGCCATGCCTTAAATCTTAGAGCCCAACTGAGCTATATAGTTTCCCCAACTCTTTGTTGGTCAGTTCTCTTAAGTGACCACTTTTTAGTTGGCCAAGTTTCACTGGCCCAACTTGGGTTCGCACCAAATCAATAACCGGATGGCCAACTTCATCAAATAAGCGGCGAAGAATCCGATTGCGACCCTCGTGGATTGAGATTTCAATAATTGAAGTCTTGTTATTTGAATCCATTAGCAAGCACTCAGTTACGGCAACATTGGTGCCATCAATTGGAAAGCCGCTCTTGATTTTGGCGATGGTCTCTTTACTGACTTTGCCTTCAACTTTGGCGTAATAAGTCTTAACAATCCCATGAGTTGGATGGCTTAAGCGTTGGCTCAATTCCCCATCGTTAGTTAAAAGAATCAAACCTTCGGTTTCAGCATCCAACCGGCCAACATGGAATAAGCGCTCTGGGAATTCAGCGACTAAATCGCCAACACATTCACGGCCATGTTCATCAGCCATAGAACTAACCACACCCCGTGGTTTATTGAGGGCAACCACAACGTGACCACTTGTTTGGGCGATGCGAACCCCATCAACGTGGATTACATCAACATCAGGATTAACTCTGGTTCCCAGTTCATCCATGACTTCACCATTGACCGTAACGCGGCCAGCTGTAATAAATTCTTCGCATTTGCGACGCGACCCAAGTCCAGCCTGGGCTAGAACTTTTTGAAGTCGAATCCCTTCGAGTTCACTCATGAATAAGAGCCTAGTTTAATTTCGGCTATTAATTACTACCGCTAGTTACTTCATCCAGCACTTCTTCAACAGTGTCTGGCATCGGTAAGTGCTGGGCAATCGGTGGAAGTTCATCTAATGACTTCAGGCCAAGTCGTTCTAAGAAATATGGTGTGGTGCGGTAAAGGTGCGCGCCAGTTTCATGATCGTGTCCGCTTTCTTCAATTAAGCCACGAGTGGTTAGCGTGCGAACAACACCATCAACGTTAACGCCGCGAATCGCAGTAATGCGACCACGGGTTACTGGCTGGCGGTATGCCACCACGGCAAGAGTTTCAAGTGCTGCCTGGCTTAAGCGGCCATGCTGACCATCAAGAACGAAACGTTCAACAACTTGGCTGCAGTTATCGCGAGTCCAGAAGCGCCATCCGCCGCCAACTTCACGAAGGTCAAAACCGCGACCCTGGATTGCATATTCTTGCGATAAGTCATGCAAGGTTTTAATTACTTGATCTTCTGGTGTGCGGGTAAGAGTTGCCAGAGTTGAAACTTGCATCGGCTCTTCAGCAACCAAAATAAGTGCTTCAAGTGCTGCGGCAAGATTTGGCGCGCCTAGTGATACGCCATCATCTGTTTCTTCTTCGGTGGCTAGTTCACCATCTTCAAGTTCAATCGGTTCAACAGTTGTCGCAACAGTAACTTCAGCGGCGGTCTCTTGGGCAAGTTCTGCCACTTCTTCTTGGAATGCTTCGATGTCGAATGGCTCAATGTTGAAATCGTCGATGTTGATTTTTTCGGAATTCATGTTTTGTGATTCCATGTCTTCTGGATTGATTTCGTTATTCATCCTCTGATCCATTCTGCGCTACCCAATCAGCTGCGTCGCGAAATTCTTGTACTTCCTGCACTTCAAGTTCATCGATAGTTGTGTCGAATTCATCCATGTCATCACGAATTCCTGATCCAGTTTCACTGCCAACCCAGCGAACATAAAGTTCACCAAGTGGCACTGGTTGATCAAACATGATGTTTCCATCGCGATAAATTTCAAGCAGCGCTAAGAAGCGAGCCACGATTAATAATGTGGTGTCACAATCTGTTGTTAACTGGCGGAATGTTGCCTGGCCCATACGGCGAAGGCGTTCAACGATGATCGCAGCTTGTTCACGTACTGAAACTTTGGCGGCGTGAATGTGGGCAATTGAAATAACTTCTGGAAGTTTTGGTTCTAACGCACGCGCTGCCAAGTTAGCAAAGTCATCTGGACTTAAGTTGATCTGAACTTCTGGCAGAAGTTTTTGGAATCGCTCGTCAAGACCAACAGTTCTTGGGCGCATACGACCAGCTGTGGCTAAGCGGTGTTTAAAGTCAGCCGACATTTCTTTGAATGCGCGGTATTGCAATAGGCGCGCAAGAAGTAAGTCACGGGCTTCAAGGATTGCAATATCTTCTTCGTCTTCAACTTCGCCACCAGGAAGAAGTCGTGCTGCTTTTAGATCTAAAAGGGTGGCTGCGATTACTAAGAATTCAGTAGCTTCATCAAGTGACCACTGGTCACCACGTTCTTTGATGTATTTGATGAAGTCATCGGTGACAGTGTGCAGCGCAAGTGCGGTGACATCTAACCGATGTTTGGCGATAAGCGACAACAGGACATCAAACGGTCCTTGAAATTCGTCGAGTTGAACAACGAATGAGTCGACTTCATCGGCCGCAGCCGTGGTAGTCATTAGTGTGCGACTGCACCCTTCTTTTCTAATCTTTGAACAAGTTCCCAAGCCATATTGCGATATGCAACAGCGCCAGATGAAGTCGGGGCTTGTTCGATGATAGAAACGCCCGCTTTAGTGGTTTCTGGGAACTTAACTGTGCGGCTAACTGTTGTGTGGAAAACAGCGTCACCGAACATGTCTAGAACAGCCCCAATAGTTTCGCGGGTGTGGTTAGTGCGTGAATCAACCATGGTGGCAAGTACGCCATCGATTGAAAGTTTGTCGTTTAGGCGTTCTTGAACTTTGCCGATTGTGTCGCGAAGCATCTCAACACCGCGTAGCGCGAAGAATTCACATTCCATCGGAATGATTACGCCATTTGATGCGGTTAGTGCGTTAACAGTTAGCAAACCAAGTGATGGTTGGCAGTCAATTAACACATAGTCATAGTGCTCACGGATTGATTCAAGTGCGCGATCAAGTGCGTATTCACGGGCAACTTCGCCGGCCAAGCGAAGTTCAGCAGCGCTTAAGTGAATGTTTGCTGGAAGCAGATCTAGTCCCGCAATTGAAGTTGCGCGAACAACAGCAGTTGCTGGGAAAGCTTTTGGATCCATCAACATGTCATAAACAGTGCGGATGGTTGCAAGTTCATCTTGGCCAACGCCTAAACCAATTGATAAAGATCCTTGTGGATCCATATCAACCATCAATACGCGACGACCTGCTTCAGCAAGAGCTGCGCCTAAGTTGATTGTGGTTGTTGTTTTACCAACGCCACCTTTTTGGTTTGTCATTGAAATTACATAAGCCGGACCATGTGCTTTTAGTGCTTTTGGTTCTGGGAACTTTGGTAGTGGACGACCGGTTGCACCAAGAACTACTTCTTCTTTGGCGCTATCTATTGAAGTAACAGTTGCTTCACGTTCTGGTGTAGGAATAACTGTTTGTGCAGGTACGGCACTTAAATCTTGTTGGTGTGCTGGAACTGTCATGTTCTTAAAACTTCCTTTGGCCAAAGGTGATTAATCGCCTAGGGGAAGAAGAGAACGACTTATTAAAAAGATAAGTCATTTTTATTGAATTTCTTGGATGCCTTGCCGCCAAAAATAAGGATTTTTGTTAAAACTGCCCTTGAATTTATTGATTACTTGCGTGGATGGGCCGTGGCATAGACCTCACGCAACTGATCGACGGTCACCATTGTGTAAATCTGGGTGGTTGTAACAGAGGCATGGCCCAAAAGTTCTTGAACTACGCGAACATCTGCCCCGTTTTCAAGCAAGTGCGTTGCAAAACTATGGCGCATAGTGTGCGGGGAAACTTTTCCAGAAAGTCCTGCCCGATCTGCAGCGTCCTGCAAAATCTGCCAAGCACTTTGGCGCGATAACTTTCCACCGCGTGCATTCAAAAATAGTGCTGGTGTTCCCTTTCCGCCTTTGGCAAGTACGGGGCGGGCTCTGACCAGATATGCCTCAAGTGCTTTCATGGCTGGGCGGCCAACTGGCACAAGTCTTTGTTTGTCGCCTTTTCCGTGCAATTTAAGAATTGGCGTATCAACACTTAAATGCGAAACATCGTCAACGTTTAAATTGATCAGCTCTGATATGCGAGCGCCGGTTCCATAAAGCAGTTCAAGAAGCGCCCGATCCCGAAGCATCAAAATACTTAAATCACCTTCGGCATCTACCCCAACGGCGTTAAGCAGTGCTTCGATATCCGAAAACGAAAGTGCTTTAGGTAACTGCTTGGCAGCACTTGGTGGTTTCACAGCCCGCGCCGGATCAGTTTGGGTTAGGCCTTCGCGGGCTAAGAATGCATGAAAGCCTCGAACTGCAATAAGAGTTCTGGCAGCACTGGTGCTGGATAGTTCTGGGTGATCACTATTGCCAAGACGAAGTTCAACTAAGAAGTCTGAAATGTGGCCAGAGGTTATTTGTTTTGGATCAGTTAATCCTTTGGAAAGACAAAATTCCTCATACCGCCTTAGATCTCGGCGGTATGAGGAAATTGAATTGTCGGCTAATCCACGTTCAACAGTTAAGTGATCTAGGTATCCCGAAATCACTCGCCCGATCGCGCTAGTTGCCATCTTGCGAATTTATCAGCGCTTTAGGCCAATACGGTTTCAAGTTTCTCTAGCGGCATGTTGAATGCTTCAGCAACAGCTGGGTAAACAACTTTGCCCGCATGAGTATTTAGACCAAGTGCTAATGCCTTGTCATCTTTAAGTGCTTGCTTCCAACCCTTGTTAGCTAGCGCAACTGCATAAGGCAAGGTCACGTTAGTTAATGCGTAAGTTGAAGTGTTTGGCACAGATCCTGGCATGTTAGCTACGCAATAGAACACTGAGTTGTGAACTTTGAAAGTCGGATCAGCGTGGGTTGTGGCATGTGAATCTTCAAAACAGCCACCCTGGTCAATTGCGATATCAACTAGTACTGAACCTGGCTTCATCTGTGAAACAAGTTTGTTCGAAACTAGTTTTGGAGCCTTGGCACCTGGGATAAGAACCGCACCAATCACAAGATCAGCTTCTTTACATTCATTTTCAATTGAGAATGAGTTTGAAACCAAAGTCTTGATGCGACCGCCATACCAAGTGTCAATCTGGCGAAGGCGTGGCACGTTTAGATCAAGGATGGTCACATCTGCGCCCATACCCATTGCAATCACAGCTGCGTGCAAACCAGATACACCGCCACCAAGGACAACAACTTTTGCTGGCTTAACACCTGGCACGCCGCCAAGTAGAACTCCACGACCACCATTAGCGCGCATAAGTGAGTATGCGCCAACTTGTGGGGCAAGACGACCAGCAACTTCACTCATCGGTGCAAGTAGTGGAAGGGAACGATCGGTTAGTTCAACAGTTTCGTATGCAATACCGGTTACGCCACGTTCGATCAGTGCGTCAGTACAACCTTTGTCAGCTGCTAAGTGCAGGTAAGTGAAAAGCACTTGGCCATCGCGCATGCGATGCCATTCATCTTTGATTGGCTCTTTAACTTTCATGATCATTTCACCGGTCTGCCAGACTTCATCGGCAGTCTTTAAGACTTTGGCACCAGCTGAAATATATTCTTCGTTGGAAATTGATGAACCAACGCCAGCATCGTGTTCAACGAACACTTCGTGGCCATTACGAACTAATTCGTGAACGCCAGCTGGGGTGATTGCAACGCGATATTCGTGATTCTTAATCTCACGAGGAACGCCGATCTTCATTATTCGACCTTTCTGACACAGACACCGTTGTCTATGTTTTTTATTCGTCTTTAATAACTCTAGCCCTTGGCTTTTGGAAGCCGAACTCTGTCATTGCCAAGCACATCTTGCCTTGCAGGCCATGGACTATTTGCATCGCGCAACATAACGTCTGGTTCGGCTAGGGCGGTTACAAGTGCCAAGGTGCCAACAGTTAGCGCAGCATTAGTAACTAACCCTTGACCAATTGATGCTAAAACTTCGCTTACCGGTATCCAGTGCACTGGCATATCGCGTTCTTCTTCCCCAGCTTCAGGGCGACCATCAATGTGCAGTGTTAAACCTTGAGCAAAATAAAGTCTGATTTGTTCACTTGATCCACCTGGCGTATTTGCAAAATCAATTAGCACTTGCCATTTAGATGCAACGTATCCGGTTTCTTCAAGTAGTTCACGCTTAGCGCATTCAAGTGGATCTTCATCGGGTGCATCAAGTAATCCCGCAGGTGGTTCCCACATAATTTTGCCTTGCGCGTGGCGATACTGCTCAACCAACAAAATCTTGCCCTCATGATCAAGAGCGATAATTCCAACCGCCCCTGGGTGCACAATGTATTCGCGAGTTAAATCTTCACCCTGGTAATCAAAAGTGTCCCTTCGAAGGTTCATCACATAACCTTCGAAGATTTCTTCGCGTTTAGTTACTGAATAATCAATTAGGCGATCAGAGATCATGTGTATCGAATACTAAAAGTTATTTACTCTGGCGCTTAATTGCCGCTTCGATTAATCCCTTGAAAAGTGGATTAGCGCGAGTTGGGCGGGACTTAAGTTCTGGGTGAGCTTGCGTTGAAATGTAATACGGGTGAACTTCACTTGGTAGTTCAACGTATTCAACTAAGCGACCATCAGGTGATGTGCCTGAGAAAACTAATCCAGCTTGTTCTAGTGGCGCGCGGTAATCGTTATTAACTTCGTAACGATGACGGTGACGTTCTTCTGCGTGATCGCTGCCATAAACGCGAGCTGCAATGCTTCCCTGCTTTAGCGCTGCTGGGTATAAACCAAGGCGCATAGTTCCGCCCATGTCACGTTCGCCTGAAACCACATCATGTTGATCAGCCATAGTTGAGATGACTGGGTTTGGTGTCTTTTCATCAAATTCAGCTGAGTTGGCATCACTAATACCTGCCATGTTGCGTGCATATTCAATAACCATGCACTGCAAACCTAAACAAAGACCAAGTGTTGGAAT
>JBEGTB010000041.1:0-5124 GCA_041179585.1 Actinomycetota bacterium | reverse complement strand
GATAATTGATCAACTAACTTCGTAAAGTGAAACCTATGAATAAGCGACTACTTCTCGTTCACGCTCATCCAGATGATGAATCCATCACAAGCGGTGCCACCATGGCCAAATACGTAAGTGAAGGGGCACAAGTCACCCTAGTTACCTGCACCCTTGGTGAAGAAGGTGAAGTTATCGTTCCTGGTTTAGCCCATTTGGCATCAGATAAAGATGACAAACTTGGGGCTCATCGCATCACCGAACTTGAAGCTGCGATGAATCATTTGAAGGTCACTGATTGGCGATTACTTGGGGGACCTGGAACTTACCGCGATAGCGGAATGATCGGCACCCCGCAAAACGAACGTAAAGATAATTTCTGGAATGCCAATATTCTTGATGCAGCAAAACACTTGGTTAAAGTAATCCGCGAAGTTAAACCACAGGTTTTAATCACTTATGACGACTTTGGTGGCTACGGTCATCCAGATCACATCCAAGCCCATCGCGTTGCAACTTACGCTGTTTCTCTTGCTGCCTCACCAACATTCGCATTGGAACTTGGCCAAGCATGGGATGTTGAAAAGGTTTACTGGACTGCATTTCCAAAGGGCGTAATCCAAGCAGGCATTGAAGCCCTAAAGGCTGCAGGTGACACTTCAGATTTTGCAGCGCAAAATCCAGACGATCTTCCATTTGCCATTGATGATGAATTAGTTACATCCGTTGTTGATGCAGGGGATTTCACTGAAGTGAAAATGGCAGCGCTTGCCGCACACGAAACCCAAATCAATACTGAAGATGCGTTCTTCGCTCTTTCAAATAATTACGGCAGCAAAATAATGGGTCAAGAGTATTACCGAATCGCTAAAGGAAAGTTAGCCGCGCCTTTTGATGAAAATGGCCATGAGACTGACTTATTCAACGGGATTACTTCTTGAACAAATTAGTTAGCTGGCTACCGGGGTTCGCAATCGGTATTGTCATAACTTTTATTACTTCGTTTGTGCATGCTGATCGAATAAGAATCGCCGGGGTTATGGTTAATTTTGGTTTAGTGCTCGCACCAGCGATTTTGATTGTGGTGCAACGCTGGACTATGAGTCACTTTAAAAATCGGGTATCAGGTGTTGCCTTTGCCTTTGCCTGGCTTTTTGTAACAATCCGTCTTGCCATCCCAAATTCTGATGGCGACCTTGCCCTTGGCGCACTCTGGTATTCAACGGCTTATTTGGGTATTTCCGCCATGCTGCTTTCGACAAGTGCCATGATTAGCCCTCGAGCAAATCTTCGGGCAGTAGAGTAATAATTAGAAATAAAGATTTCTGGAGGATAAGTGACTTACGTAATTGCACTTCCATGTGTTGACCTAAAAGACAAAGCATGTGTTGAAGAATGTCCAGTGGATTGCATCTACGAAGGCGATCGCATGCTTTACATCCATCCAGATGAGTGTGTTGACTGTGGTGCTTGTGAACCAGTGTGTCCATCTGAAGCGATCTATTACGAAGATGATCTTCCAGAAAAATTCTCTGAATACACACAAATCAACAAAGACTTTTTCGCAACACTTGGTTCACCTGGTGGCGCTGCCAAAGTTGGTAAGACCAGCAACGATCCTGACGTAGTCAAGGCGTTGCCTCCGCAGGAGCACTAAAACTGTTTACCCCACTTGCCTCGGGACTTCCTGATTTTCCGTGGGATCGAATTGCAGCAGCTGGTGCAAAAGCACGTGAACATAAAGACGGAATAATCGATCTTTCAATTGGTACACCAGTTGATGATGTTCCAAGAGTAATTCAAGACGCGCTTGCAAAATATTCAAACGCTCCTGGTTACCCAACCGCAGCCGGCATTCCAGAACTACGAAGTGCATGGGTTAATTGGGTTTCAACAGTTGCTGATTGCAAATTAACAGCTGAACAAATTGTGCCAACTCTTGGTTCAAAAGAATTAGTTGCTTGGCTGCCAATTATTTTTGGATTGGCTAAAGGCAGCACTGTTGCAATTCCAGAACTTGCTTATCCAACCTATGCCGTTGGCGCGATGATGGCTCATGCAAATATTGAAACTTATGTAACTGCTGATGACATTAGCGACAGCGTTGACTTAATTTGGGTCAACACCCCAAGTAATCCAACTGGACAAGTGCTTGGTGTTGATGAATTAAAAGCGATTGTTGCTCGTGGTCGAAAGATCGGCGCACCTATTGTTTCTGATGAGTGCTACATCGAACTTGGTTGGAACGCCACACCAATTTCAATTCTTGATCGCAAAGTTAATGATGGTGACCTAACTGGATTATTGGCAGTTCACTCACTTTCAAAGCGTTCAAATTTAGCTGGTTACCGCTCAGGGGCTGTTGCTGGTGATTTGAAATTAATTAACGACATCACTTCGCTTCGCAAACATGCTGGCATGCTCATGCCAACGCCAGTTCAGTATGCAACAATTGCCGCACTTGGCGACGTGGCCCACGTAAAAGAGCAAAAAGCTAAATATGGGGCAAGACGTGACCTACTTCACACTGCGCTAACCAGTAACGGTTTTTCAATAAGTCACTCTGAAGCTGGACTTTATCTTTGGGCCACCCGCGGCGAAGACTGCTTTACAACAGTTGATTGGCTAGCAAGTCGTGGCATTTTGGTCGCGCCAGGTGACTTTTATGGCACAGCCGGTGCCAAACATGTTCGCGTGGCAATGACTGCAACCGATGAACGTATCGGTCAGTTTGCCAGTCGCTTGGCCTAATTAGCAGCCCCCACCAAGTTTTCGACTTTCTTGGCTTGGGAGTAAATTTAAGTCATGTCTGATGTGACCTTAAAACACGGTGCCGGCGAGTTTTCTCTGGGTGAGGTGCCAGCAACTGTTGGTGCATCAGGTTTAGATATCTCTCAACTATTAAAAGAAACAAAGCATGTGGCAATTGACCACGGCTTTATGAATACTGCTTCATGTGAATCAGCAATCACCTACATCGATGGTGATGCCGGTATCTTGCGTTATCGTGGCTATCCAATCGAAGAATTAGCTGAAAAAAGTACTTTTCTAGAAACTTCTTACTTACTTATTTATGGCAAGTTGCCAACCATGCAAGAACTTGCTGCATTTGAAAATGAAATCGGCAAGCACACAATGGTGCACGAAGAATTGCGCCGATTCTTTGATGGTTTCCCACGTGATGCGCACCCAATGCCAGTACTTAGCTCCGCAGTTAGCGCGCTTTCAACTTTCTACCAAGATGCATTGGATCCATTTAATAAACAGCATGTTGAGCTCTCAACTATTCGCCTGATGGCAAAACTTCCAACATTGGCTGCCTACTCACATAAGAAAACTGTGGGGCAGCCATTTATGTATCCAGATAACAATCTTGGTTACACCGCGAACTTCCTGCAGATGACTTTTGGCGTTCCAGCAGAAAAGTATGTAGTTGATGAATCAATCGTTAAAGCCCTAGACATGCTTTTCATCTTGCACGCAGACCACGAACAAAACTGTTCAACTTCAACAGTTCGTCTTGTTGGTTCATCACATGCAAACTTATTTGCTTCAATTTCAGCTGGCATCAATGCATTATTTGGCCCATTACATGGTGGCGCTAACCAATCAGTACTTGAAATGCTTCACGCAATTAACCAATCAGATGATTCAGTTGATGAATACATTCGCCGCGTTAAGAATCGTGAAGATGGCATCAAGCTAATGGGCTTTGGTCACCGTATTTACAAGAACTACGATCCACGCGCATCAATCATTAAGCGTCATGCAGACCTAATTCTTAACCGCATGGGTATTCAAGATCCACTGTTTGATATTGCTCGTCGTCTCGAAGAAGTTGCCCTTGCTGATGACTTCTTTATTGAGCGCAAGCTTTACCCGAACGTCGATTTCTATACCGGCTTGATTTACCGCGCGATTGGTTTCCCAACTCGCATGTTCACAGTTCTATTCGCACTTGGTCGTTTGCCAGGTTGGATCGCACAGTGGCGTGAAATGATCGAAGATCCTGATACCAAAATCGGTCGTCCACGCCAGGTTTATACGGGTGCACCAGAACGCGCTTACCCACCAATGAGCCAGCGTTAATTAATTAGTTTGAATGCAATGCTGCATTCAAACCTTCCCACTGGCCAGTCTTTGGTTTAACTTCAAGTCCACCTGTGACGGAATTTCGCCAGAACACTAAATTGCTAGCACCAGATAATTCTTTGGCTTTAACAATTGCGCCATCTGGCAATTTAACTTTTGATCCACCGGTTACATAAGAACCAGCTTCAACAACACAGTTATCACCTAAAGAAATACCGATACCAGCGTTAGCGCCGATCAAACACCCTTCGCCAACGGAAATAACTTCTTTGCCGCCACCGGAAAGTGTTCCCATAATGCTGGCGCCGCCACCGATGTCAGATCCATTCCCAACCACAACGCCAGCTGAAATTCGACCTTCAACCATGCTGGCCCCAAGAGTTCCTGCATTAAAGTTCACAAAACCTTCGTGCATGACGGTTGTACCCTCGGCCAGGTGAGCACCTAAGCGAACGCGATCAGCATCAGCGATCCGAACTCCACTTGGCACAACGTAATCAACCATGCGCGGGAACTTATCGACACCATAAATGTTTAAAGATATCCCGTGACTACGTGCAGCCAGTTGAACGCCAGCTAATTTATTAATGGCAACTGGGCCAATTGAAGTCCAGGCAACATTTTGAAGTAATCCAAAAATGCCATCTAAGTTAATTGATCTTGGCTTTACTAAGCGATGGGATAGCAGATGCAAACGAAGGTAAGCATCGGCGCTATCTTTAGGCGCGCTAGATAAATCGTCAATAACGGTTGTGATTACTTGGGTGCGAACCTGGCGAATGTCATCAGTTCTAATGCCACGTTCAAGATCTGCAACATCATGTGGTGTTTTTGAAAGAGCTGGGTTTGGATACCAAACATCAAGCAGCGTGTCATCGCTGTAGGTAGCTAGGCCAATTGCGGATGCCGACAAATTGGTCATTTTTCCTCTTTCTTTTGCACTCACTGCATTTTGAGTTTTACTTTAAAAGTCCAACAGCACTACCGTAGTCGTGTGACCCAAAATTCTCTTAATCCGCACGCCGATGTGGTCACTTTGACTGCTCAGTTAAT
>JBEGTB010000040.1:0-2550 GCA_041179585.1 Actinomycetota bacterium | reverse complement strand
ATGTTCCAGTCGTTTCGGTATTTACTATGGGTGCTTTGCATGAAGGGCATAAGCACTTAATCGATACTGCAAAAACTTATGTTTCAGAAAATCTTGGCGGAAACGGCAAAGTAGTCGTTTCCATCTTTGTAAATCCAACTCAATTTAATAATCCAGAGGATTTAGCCAAATATCCACGGACATTAGAAGCTGATCTAAAGATTTGTGAATCTGCTGGCGCTGATGTGGTGTTCGCGCCAAGTGCCAAAGACATGTATCCAACAGGGGAAAACTTAATTAAAGTTACCCATTTAAAAATTGGTAACGATTTGGAGGGATCAAGCAGGCCTGGTCACTTCGAAGGCATGCTTACTGTTGTTAATAAATTACTTAGCAT
The DNA here is from genome assembly GCA_041179585.1 of Actinomycetota bacterium. Taxonomy (GTDB): domain Bacteria; phylum Actinomycetota; class Actinomycetes; order S36-B12; family UBA5976; genus UBA5976. The sequence goes on along the minus strand of JBEGTB010000040.1, from coordinate 2,174 downwards.
CACAAGTCCAGTTGCGACATTTTTTGGCGAAAAAGATTTTCAACAGTTGGCCCTAGTTAAACAAATGGTAAGCGATCTGAATATGCCAATTGAAGTAATTGGCGTTGAAACAGTTCGTGATCATGATGGCTTAGCGCTATCGAGTCGCAACAAACGTCTAACCGAATCACAGCGAAATTTAGCCAGTCAGATTCCAGCCACTTTAACTTTGTTAAAACACAGCGTTGCTGAAGGACATGACTTTGATAGTGCAACAAAAATTGCCAAGGAATATTTGAATAATTTCCCAGAAATTAAATTGGATTATTTGGAACTTAGAAATCAACAATTAGGCAAAGCTAGTCTTGACGATTCAATTCGCGCATTAATTGCAGTTCAAATCGGCGACATCAGATTAATCGACAACATGACAGTTAAGGAATAAAAATGCTGCTCACAATCGACGTTGGCAATACCAACACAGTTCTTGGTTTATTTGATGGACAAGACATTTATCAAGCTTGGCGAACAAAAACGGATTCGCGTGAGACTGCAGATGAGTTAGCACTGAAATTTCAGGCTTTGCTTGCAAAGAGTCCTGAGGTAACTGGAATCGCACTTTGTTCAACGGTTCCAGCAGTACTTCGCGAAATGCGAACAATGTTGGATCGCTATTACCGCGGCGTTGAAACAGTAATTGTAGAACCAGGAATTAAAACTGGTGTACCGATTCTGACGGATAATCCAAAAGAAGTTGGCGCAGACCGAATTGTTAATTCACTTGCTGCGCATACTCTTTTTGGTGGTCCAGCAATCGTTGTTGATTTTGGTACCAGCACCAACCTTGATGTGGTTTCAAGTAAAGGCGAATTCTTAGGTGGAGCCCTAGCTCCAGGTATTGAAATTTCTATCGATGCATTAGCCTCACGAGCGGCGCAGCTTCGCAAAGTTGAATTAGTTAAACCAAAAAATGTGATTGGTAAAAACACAGTTGAGGCGCTTCAATCAGGTGCTATTTATGGTTTTGCTGGACAAGTTGATGGGCTTGTTGATCGCATTACTGAAGAGCTGGGTCAAGAAGTTAAGGCAGTAATTGCAACAGGTGGCTTGGCAGGAATTGTTGTGCCTGAATCTGCCACAATCACCCATCACGAACCAGATTTAACTTTGATTGGCCTGCGCCTCATGTTCGAGCGAAACGTCTAGTAACGGTAATCTTGTTGGCGTGACTAACGAACAAAACCTTGAAGTTGAAGAAGTTGATGACTTACCTGAGCAAATGCAGGTGCGTCATGAAAAGCGCAACCAACTTATAACAGAAGGTAAAGATGCTTACCCGGTTAATGTTCCAGTTACAACAACCATTCCTGCAGTTCGCGCGAAATATCCAAACTTAGAAGCCGAAGCAACTACTGGCGACATCGTCGGTGTTGCTGGGCGAGTTATGTTCCTTCGCAATACTGGCAAACTGTGCTTTGCCCAATTACAAGCTGGAACTGGCGAAACTTTGCAAGCAATGCTTTCTTTTGACAAAGTTGGCGAGCAATCGTTAGAGGATTGGAAAGCTTTAGTAGATATTGGCGACATCGTTGCATTCGAAGGTGAAGTAATTAGCAGTAAGCGCGGTGAACTTTCAGTACTTGCTGATAAATGGCACATGGCTGCAAAAGCACTTCGACCACTACCAAATCCGCATAAGCCATTAAATGAAGAAACTCGCGTTCGTCAGCGTTATGCAGATTTGATTATGCGTGACACTGCACGCCATGTGGCAAGACTTCGCCCAGCAACAATGGCAAGTTTGCGTGCAAGTTTTGCTAAACGAGATTTCCTTGAAGTTGAAACCCCAATGCTTCAAACTATGCATGGTGGCGCAGCTGCAAGGCCGTTTGTGACTCAATCAAACGCTTTTGATATGCAACTTTTCCTTCGCATCGCACCAGAGCTTTTCTTAAAACGCTGTGTTGTTGGTGGCATTGATCGCGTTTTTGAAATCAACCGAAACTTCCGTAATGAAGGCGCTGACTCAACGCACTCACCAGAATTTGCAATGCTTGAGTTTTACCAGGCATACGCCGATTACAACGACATGATGACTTTAACTAGAGAGCTAATTCAAGAAGCAGCAATGGCTGTGCATGGCTCACTTAACTATGAATTAGTTGAAGGTGGCATGCGCGATCTATCTGGTGAAT
>JBEGTB010000039.1:0-13746 GCA_041179585.1 Actinomycetota bacterium | reverse complement strand
GTAATGTCGCGCACTCGCTCGCACATGATGGAGCCAAGTGATTTAGTAAAACTTGGCAAGCAATCCAATAAAGAAACCTGGCAAGCCATCGGGAAATTCATGGACGAATATTTAGACGTCCTTGATTCCGAAGGCGTACTTGACTACAGCGAATTAATTTATCGCGCAGTACTTCTTAGCCATAAACCAGAAGTTCAAAAATTCTTACACACCCGATTCAAAGCAATCTTTGTTGATGAGTACCAAGACACTGATCCTGGGCAAGTTTCGTTACTTAAAGCAATGGTCGGGCCCGAAACTTCTCTTGTCGTAGTTGGTGATGTTGACCAGGCTATTTATGGTTTCCGCGGCGCTGATGAAGCTGGCATTAGAAATTTCAAAACAGAATTCAGCCCACTATTTAATGGAAAATTTGAAGACGTAGTTCTTACAAACTGTCGCAGATTTGGTAGCACTATTCGAAGCGCTGCATCGATTGTGATTGGTGATCGAATTCCAGTTGGATTTGAGCGCTCAGATATTTTGGCTCATCGCAATCCAAATGTTGACCAAAATTCGCAAGACGAACTATTAATCCGCACATTCGATTCAACTGGCGCAGAAGCGGCAAATATCGCAGATCAAATTGCCAGAAGCCATGCCCATTATGGATTTGCTTGGTCTGATATCGCAGTAATTGTTCGGTCGGCAAAGGTTTCTTTACCAACAATTCATCGCGCATTAGTTAGTGCTGGAATCCCAGTCACTGTTGCATCTGATGAATTACCACTTCACCTAGATCCCGCAGTAACGCCACTTCTTGATGTACTTAAAGCAATTGATAATCCAAGGGCAATCACTGCTGAACTTGCAAATGATTTATTGACTGGACCGCTTGCAAATGTAGATCAAGTTGACCTTAGAAAGTTGGCTGCAGCACTTCGCAGAGAGCTACGAAAGGCAAATGAAACTGTTTGGCCATCAAGTCAGTTGATTGCAAGGGCAGTTGCAACACCTGGAACAATCGCCCATGTTGAAAATACCGAATTAAGCCAGGTAGTTGGGGCAGTTTCTGAACTTGGCAATTTAATCGAAACGGCAAGAAGCAAGATGAAAAAGGGTGCAACCCCGCATGAACTTCTTGATTTTGTTTGGCAGCAATCCAAATGGAAAGACCGATTAGAACAAAAGGCACTTTCGTTTGAATTTAGTTCTCATGCTGCCAATCGAGATCTTGATGCAATCTGTGCTTTGTTTGATTTGGCTAATCGCTTTGTGGCACGAGGTGGCGGTAGAGACTTAACTATTTTCTTAAATGAAATTGAATCGCAAGTTATTCCAGCTGAATCACTTGCCGAAAATGACACCAGAAGTGATTCAGTCAGATTACTAACTGCCCATCGCGCCAAAGGATTGCAATGGCCGATGGTTGTTGTTGCTGGCGTGCAAGAAGATCTTTGGCCAGATTTACGATCAAGACAAACAATATTGCAGGCTGATCGAATTGGCGCCAATGAAGTTTTAATGCCACCAACATTTTCTGAAACCATGGCAAGTGAACGCCGATTGTTTTATGTTGCGATGACCCGGGCAATGCAAAAATTAATCGTTACCGCAGTTGACACGACGCTTAATGACGAAAATGGCACAGCCCCTTCACGGTTTTTACTTGAACTAAAAGATAAATCAGCAGTTATTGATTGGCATCACATCGGTGGCCGGCCAAAACGCCCGTTAAGCGCCGAAGGGATCATCGCTAATTTGCGACAAGTTTTACTAAGTGATGACTCATCACCAGCATTGAAACAAGCAGCCGCTTTCAGGTTGGCCGAACTTTCTAAGCGAAATATCAGTTCGCTAAAACATGCCAATCCAAAAAACTGGTGGGGGATTAATGAAATTACCCAAAATAAAATTCCAGATTATTTAAGCCTTTCACCTTCAACAATTGGGGACATTGAAAAGTGTTCACTTCGCTACTTTTTAGAACGCCAAGCCGGAGCGGTTTCAGATAGCGCAGCCAATTTAGTTTTTGGAAACATCCTGCACTTAATTGCTGAAGGCTTAGCCAATGGGCAAATTGAATCTGACATCGAGGCCATTGATAAAAAAATAGATCACATTTGGCCAGATGATGCCTATGGCGCCAAGTGGGAATCAGAAGGCGAACGGCGCGAAGCACACATCGCATCAGTTCGACTACTTAATTGGTTCACTGAACATAGCGATGTGAAGACGTTGACCGAAGTTACATTGAATACAAAAACAAAAGTTGTTGATCCTGATGGAAACGAATTCACAGTCAGTATCAATGGCAAAGCCGATCGAATTGAATTCGAACTCGATGGAATCACTATCTATGACTTCAAAACATCAAAATCTGTTGTTTCTAAAAAAGAACTAGTTGCAAATGTTCAGTTAGCTCTTTATTCATACCTACTTGAAAAGGGAAAATTCAATGATGGCAATCAAGAGCGTTCATTAGAAGAAGGGCAGAAAGTTAGCGGGGCAGCGCTAGTTCAACTGCGTGCTGGCCATGAAGAAATGCCAACTATTCAAGAACTTAAAGCTGGCGCCCATGATGAAAATTCTGAAGTGCCGCTAGTTGATCGCATTAATTATGCAGCACTTCGCATTGTTGGAAATCAATTTGAAGCTACTTATGAAGAAAATAATTGCCGTACCTGCAAAGTGAAGATTCTGTGCCCGATCCAGCCTGAAGGCAGGAAGGTGCAGTTATGACTTTGAATCAGGACCAACTTCGCAAAGCCTTAATTTCAGTCATTGGAATGACGCCATCAGCTGAGCAGCTTGCGGCTATTGAAGCGCCACTTGAACCAGGTTTAATTGTTGCTGGCGCAGGTACTGGCAAGACAACAGTTATGGCAGCGCGCATTGCTTGGCTTGTAATGACTAGCCAGATCACACCTGATCGGATTTTAGGATTAACTTTCACAACCAAAGCAACTAATGAACTTCAAAACCGGGTTCGAAAGTTCTTACCAGGTGCAATTAAATTTGCGGTTGAATCTGGCGCAAGTGAAGTTGATGAACTTGGTGAACCAACGATTCTTACTTACAACTCATTTGGTTCAAGACTTTTGAAAGAGCACGCACTACGTCTTGGACTTGAACCAGATGCCAGGGTTGTTGTTGACGCAACTCGCTACCAATTAGCTATGCGAGTTGTGGCAAATACTTCAATTGATCTTTCTGCATTTGGTTACAGCGCCGTTAATGCAACAAAGGATTTACTTAAATTAGATGAGCGCCTAGCAAGCTACTTAATCAATCCCGATGACTTAATTGAATATGATCAACGCACCGTTGATCAGTTAAGAACAATTGAAAAACGTCAAAAACTTGTTGAAGAAATGGAAGTCACTTCACAAACAAGGCAGGCACTTGCCAAATTAGTTAAAGATTTCAGGCAAGCAAAAATTGATGCTGACATTTATGACTATTCAGATCAAATTCGATTGGCTGCTCAGGCTGCAAGTAATTCGGTAGCAATGCAGGAAATGCTTCGATCACAATTTGGTGTCGTCCTGCTTGATGAATACCAAGACACCAGCATTGGTCAAAAAGTTTTATTGCAAGCCCTTTTCAGTTCAGGCCATCCAGTTACTGCAGTGGGTGACCCATGCCAGGCGATTTATGGCTGGCGCGGAGCTGAAATCACCAACATGGATTTATTCCCTAAAGACTTTCCAATTAGCGAAACAAAGACTGCAAATATTTTCAATCTGACCGGTAATCGCAGGTCAGGAGAAAATATTTTGACTGCGGCTAATTTGTTAAGCGCAGAACTTAGAGAAATTCACCCGATTATTTCTCCACTAAGTGCTGCAAATGCTGAACTTCCTGCAGGGACAATCCAAGTTGGATTGCACAACACATTTGCTGATGAAGTGACCTGGGTTGCTGATCAGATTGCAGCACTTGATCTAAAAGATAAGTGGGGACAGGTTGCCGTATTAATCCGCAATAAAAAGAACATTGGGGATTTTGTTGAGGCACTTGAAGAGCGTGACGTTCCAGTTCAGGTAGCCGATGCTGGCGATTTAGTTGATTTACCTGAAGTTCGAGACTTAATTAGTTATTTAGAACTAATTGCAGATCCAACTGCCAACACAGCATTAGTTCGTATTTTGACCAGTCCAAGATTTGCCATCGGGGCTCGTGATTTGGCTTTGCTTGGCCGCGCAGCAAATGACTTAGTCATGCAAGAAAAGAACCAGCCATTTAAGGAACGCTTTGAATCGGTAACTGCTCAAGTTGATCGGGTTGAACGTGCTTGCCTGCTTGATGCCCTTGAACTTGTAGCAAGCAGTGAAGTTACATATTCAACTGAAGCAAGACAGCGTATGAGTGAACTTGCTCTTGAGCTTCGTGAATTACGTAAACACGCAAGTGAACCAGTTCCTGAATTAATTAACCGTTTAGTTCGAGTTACCGGTCTTGGCGTTCAGACATTAATTAATCATCAGGGTCATCACACAACTGGGTTTGATCGTATTGCTGCACTTCTGGATCTAGCTGGTTCATTTGTGAGTATTGATGGCGAGATGTCGCTTAGAGCGTTTGTGGCATTCTTAAAAGATGCTGAGCGATTTGATCAACAGGCGACTGCAGACATCTCAACAGTTGAAAATGCGGTAACCGTGATGACAATCCATAAGTCAAAAGGCTTGGAATTCCCAATTGTTGTTTTGCCTATGGTCACAAACGAAGTTTTCCCAACATCCGTTCCACTTAAACACTGGCCAAAGTCACCAATTGAAATTCCACTTGAACTAAAACCAAGCAATTTGTATTCGAAAGCACCAAAGTTCCCACTTGAGAATAATCCACGTGGAACTGACTATGAAAAATTCACTAAAGGTGCAGCCGTTGATCGCACAATAGACGAACGGCGCTTGGCTTATGTTGCAGTTACCCGTGCAGCCAAAACACTAATTGCTAGTAGTTCATGGTGGGGCCCAACTCAGAAGAAATCGCGCGGTCCAAGTGATTTCTTGGTTGAACTACATAAACATGCGACTCAAGATGGACCTTGGGAATTACAACCGGATGAAGAGGCAACAAATCCAGTATTTGAAACTAATCAAGGTGTTGTTTGGCCACAGGATTCTGGAAGTGCGATCAGACCAAAACTTCTTCAAGCAAAACAATTAGTTGAATCGGTTAAGTCAGATGTCGTCAACGGATTATCAGAAAGCGAAATTGAATTAATTGCGCAATGGGACGCGGACCTTGCGGCCATTTATGCTGACTTTGAATTAAGTCAGCAAACAGATCGAGTAGTTAAATTGCCAAGCAATTTATCGGCAAGTCAAATTATGGATTTAAAGAAAGATGAAACGGCTTTCCTAAAAACTTTGGTTCGACCAATGCCAAGGCAGCCATCCCCGGCTGCAACAAGAGGTACCAACTTCCATGCGTGGGTAGAAGAATTCTTCAAAAAGCGTGCGCTATTTGATCCAGAATCACTTCCAGGTGCAGGCGATTCTGAAATTTACACAGATGCAGTACTTGAACAACTTAAGTCAAAATTCAAGAGTGGCATTTTTGCAGATCGACAGCCAGTTGACCTTGAAGTTGCCTTTGCCATATTGGTTAATGGTCGAACTTGGATTGGTCGAATGGACGCAGTATTTAAGGGGACATTCGAAGATCCGAATGCGGATGGATGGTTAGTTGTGGACTGGAAGACCGGTCGAGCTGGGTCAGCTGATGAACTTCAGCTAAGTATTTACCGCCATGCTCTGGCTGACCTCAAAGGCTGTGATCCAAGCGAAGTGGATGCAATTTTCTATTACGTCAATGAACAAGCCATAGGAGCACCAGACAAACTACTCAGTCGCCAAGAGCTTGAAGCATTGATCTAGGCTCTAGGTTGTGAGCAATTTATTCGATCAATTACCTCTTGCCAGGTTTGAAGTTGATCGCGCAGCAAGTTTACGAACAGATCCAAATTGGCTTGAAGAAATCTGGAAATCTGATTCAACCCGAGTTCTAGTTTTAAAATCAGGCAATCTACCTGTTACTGACGATCTTTCGCTGATTTTAGTGAAACCAGAACATTTAGATTTAACAGCCGAGCAAGCAAGTGAATACGTATCCTTGCTCGGCATAAGCGAATCAAAAACCTATCTTGCCTATTTCACCAATGAAGATGATTTGTCTGAAGCAAGTTGGGTTAGTTTGCGAAATGTTGGGTCACAACTAACTTCATTTGATGTTGGCCTTGCTACCTCTGCAACCGCACTTGGTGCCTGGCATAGTAATCATCAATTTTGTGCAAAGTGTGGTGCGAAAACTTTTGTGTCAGGTGCTGGCTGGTCAAGAACTTGTTCGGTAGAAAAAACCGAACATTACCCACGCACTGAACCAGCGATGATCGTTGCCGTTGAAGATGAAGCTGGCCGCATTCTCTTAGGAAGAAGAAAAGAATGGTCACCGGGATGGTTCTCAACACTTGCTGGATTTGTTGAAGCTGGCGAATCGGTTGAGGCATGTGTTGTTCGAGAAGTTTTTGAAGAATCTGGAATTGAAGTGGACAGACAATCACTTCGATACCTTGGAAGTCAGCCATGGCCATTCCCGGCATCTTTGATGCTGGGTTACCGGGCCACAGCCATAACCACAAGTCTTAACAATGATGATGACGAAATGGCTGAAGTGCGTTGGTTTAGTAAAGATGAATTCACTCAGGCCTGTGAAAACAAAACTCTCCGCCTGCCGAACACAACCACCATTGCTTGGCACTTAATTGGGCATTGGTATGGCCAGCAAATGCCAACAACTTGGTGCCGATAACTAGAGAAAATCCCGTTTGGGACAATAGAGCGTGTCCAAAATCCTTTCAGCACTAGATGATGAGCAGCGCGCTGCTGCTGAATGTGTTGCAGGACCAGTTGTGATTTATGCAGGTGCTGGAACTGGAAAAACTAGAACCATTACGCATCGAATCGCGCATGCCGTTAATTCAGGTGTGCACGATCCGCAAAGCACTCTTGCGGTCACTTTCACCACTAGGGCTGCTGGTGAATTGCGCAGTCGCCTTGGTCAACTTGGTGTTACTGGCGTTCAAGTTAGAACCTTCCATAGCGCAGCCCTTAGGCAGCTTAGATTTTTCTATCCGCAAGTTTTCAATAAAGAATTGCCAAATCTAATTCCTAGTAAATTCAAATTAGTCTCCCAAGCAGTCGCCAATTGTCACGTGAACAGCGCAACAGAAACCATTCGAGATATAGCAGCAGAAATTGAGTGGGCAAAAGTAAATGTTTTCTCACCTGAGATTTACCGAGCTAAAGCACTTGAATTCCGCCGAACAATTGGTACTGGAGTAAGCGCCGAACAAGTTGCAAAAGTCTACGAGGCTTACCTTGCACTGCTTGATGATGCCAATGCGATGGACTTTGAGGACGTATTACTTCTAAACACAGCGATTCTTGAAAACTTCCCAGAGATTGCCGCCCAAGTTAGGTCCCAGTACCGGAATTTCACAGTTGATGAATTCCAGGACGTAAGCCCAGTTCAATATGAATTACTGAAGCTCTGGCTTGGTAATCGTGACGATGTTTGTGTGGTTGGTGACCCAGCGCAGACAATTTATTCATTCTCTGGTGCAACTTCTAATTACCTAAAGAACTTCAAGAGCGATTTCCCAAGGGCTCAGGAATTTGAATTAACCAATAATTACAGAAGCACTAAGCCAATTGTTGAAGTAGCTAATCAGATTTTGGTAAAAGATGGCACAAGTTCGGTGCGTCTAAAAACCAAGAAATCTTCTGGTCCAAAAGTAACCGTTACTGACTATCCAAGTGATGAATCCGAAGCCACAGCTGTTGCTAAGCAGATTGAAAAATTGATTGCTGATGGTGTTGAGCCAAAAGACATTGCGATTTTATTTCGAATTAATAGTCAATCGGAAGTATTCGAAGCTGCCCTTGCCGATCGACGCATTCCAGTGACTTTGCGTGGTGCTGAAAGATTTTTTGAGCGACCAGAAGTAAAAAATGCACTGCTTAACTTACGCGCTGGTCAACATGTTTCAAGTGATCACAAATTAGTTCAAACTGTAAAAGACATTCTTGGCACGATTGGCTGGAAGCCATCGGTGCCAGAAGGTGGCAGAGCCCAACGAGATGTCTGGGAATCTTTGAACACAATCGTTGAACTTGCAGTTGATTTATTAGAAAAAACGCCAAATGCAACTCTGGCTGATTTCATTTCACTTTTAGATAAACGAAATGAAATGGAGTATGCCCCAAGTGCCAATGCCGTAACTCTTGCCTCCATCCATGCGGCTAAAGGCTTGGAATGGAACGCAGTGTTTGTTGTTGGGTTAAGTGAAGGATTGCTGCCGATTTCGCATGCAACAAAAGCTAGTGAATTCGCTGAAGAGCGAAGACTCTTCTATGTTGCAGTCACTAGAGCGCAGGATCACTTGGCGTTAAGTTGGGCGCACTCTAGACATAACGATTCAAAGGGTTATCGCGAGCAGTCAACACTTTTAAGAGACCTGGTTTTTAGCTAAGTTCCATTGGCAGCCACATTGAGCGTGGGGAAGCACTGTCAGTTTTTGCTCAGACCTATCGGTTATCGAATACCAGGTGGATTCAACTTCAGGCTTTAAATCAACCCATTCACAAACCTTATTAAAGGTGAAAAATGCAGTTCGCAAAATCAAATCTGTGGGAGTTATATCTGGTGCTTTAACTCCAATGAGTTGTGAAACTAATTGCGGCCAGGCTAAATCTCGATCAGTTTGATTTAGGTGAAAGCACCTTAGGCAGGCATTAATGCCCGGAACTTGAATCGCACTAACCAAACTTAGCTTCGGACTCGTAGCAGCAATCAAGAATGGAATATCGCTAGCAACGGCAACATCAGCTAGTTGTGGATCTAGCCAAGGAAAGTCAGCAATCGGATCTGGTGCGTAAATGATCAGACTTGGCTTTGCCCTAGTTTCTTTTTGTCGAACCGACTTAAGTTGCCCAGAATGAATTCTTTCTAGAATCATTTGGGCAACCTGTTCGCGCCTTTGTCCAACATCAACTCGCGATGCACCCCATGGAATTAAGTCGCTTGTTGAAACAGGAGTGTCATCAATTATTCGCAAATTAGAAAATCCAGAATTACCAAGTAATAGTCCAATAGTCATACCAAGTCGACCAGCACCTGAAATTGTTATGTGAGTTTTTGTTCTATTAGACACAGAGGCTTGCGAAACATAAGTCGAGCGGTGTGCATCTCTTAGGTGACTTTCTTGATTTTTGGTTAAAGATTTAAGTTCTGCGATCTCAGCGATTAAAAGCTGTCGATCAAAAAGTAGTTTCAAGGTGTTTAAAGCGGAAATGTGATCAAACCCAATTGACTTTGCTACATTCAAGAGTTGTTCAACAGAACTTGAACCATCACATTTGGTTATTACTATTCGAAATTGAGTAGGTAAACGAACACAATTTGTTGGCGCCAGACCAATTTGGATTTCTGATTTGGAGCGCTGCAACAAATGAACATTTGGTGCAAGACGGAGCTTCATTTTGAGTGAAAATTTTGAATTTTGCATTGGGCTGTTTTAACCAATTGCAAAGGTTCCTTGCTGGCATTGCACACAAGCAATCACTAAATAACACCAGTAACAGGAAGTTGGAAACTTTTTTCTATCCACATAAATTCCCAGCCCAAAAGCCATGAAATTAGGGGTATTTCAAGTTTTCACCAAAGACTTTCCCCAAGTTATCCACGAACCATCCCCAGTAATACACATACCTTTCCCCAACTGATCCCCAACTTTGTCCACAGGAAAAATGAGATCTTTTGTTTTTAGATTGCGTTATCTACTTGCAACCGCGTAAATTCATTCATCGTTGAAGCTCTCGAGATAACGTGCCAAGGTTCGCAAGGGGAAGGCGAATTTTGTAGCCCGCGGCTCGAGGGCTTCATCTTATTTGCGGGCTAATCTGTTAAGTATGGCCCAAGAACAGAGATCACTTTTTGATGATTTTCTTGAAAATAGTTCTGCTGATGCAAATGGAGCCCTTAATCCAGTTGAAGTTAAGAAATTCGATTACGAAATAAGGCGAAGTAAAAGACGCAAAAAATCAGTCGGTGCATATCGAGAGCGTGGCAAAACAATAATTGTTGCCCCGATTCGAATGTCAAATAAAGAAGTGCAAAGTTATGCAGCGGAATTAATCGCTGAACTCAATGCCCATGATGAAAAAGTTTCAGCACATGAATTACTTGAAAAAAGAGCCAGGTATCTTGCTGCAACTTATTTGGATGTAGATGTTTTTGCCAAAGATCTAGCGCCCGTATCGATCAAGTGGGTGACTAATCAAAAATCACGCTGGGGATCCTGTAGTCATCAAGATCGCGAAATAAGAATTTCTCACAGACTACAAGGAATGCCACAATACGTTATTGATGCAGTTGTCTTCCACGAATTAGTTCATTTGATTGTGCCCGACCACAGTTCACGTTTTTATTCTTACCTAGAGCGCTTCACCCAATATGAAATAGCTAAAGAATATTTAGCTGGTTACTCTTTTGCCCAGCAAAATTTCAATGGCTAGTCGTCTTCTTTAGGTGGATCAGTAGTTTCAATAATTCGATTAAGTTCACTCATCAAATCGATGGACTGAGATTCTAAGTAACCTGAAACATCTGCTAAATCATCAAGTGATGGCAACAGATCTGGATGTTGCCAAATGTCATCACGTTCAGTCTGACCTTTAAGTTCTGTTAGTTCTTGCCATAGGTTATTTGCTTCACGCATGCGCTTTGGACGTAATTCCAAACCAATTAACCCGCCAAATAGTTTTTCTGCTGGACCACCTGCAGCACGGCGACGGCGAAAAGCCTCATCTAGAGCGGTACTGCTGGCAAGACGATTACTGATTGCTTGGGTGACAACGCAAGAAACCCAGCCTTCAATTAAAGCCAACAGTTGTTCAAGTCTTTGGTGAGCCTGTTTTTGGGCATCAGTTAATTTTGGTTCAAATAAATCTGGCGTAATCGAAGTCTGAATTGATTCTGGATTACTTGGATCAATTCCGGCAATGGCATCTTGAATTCGACTGGTATCTATGCGAACACCTTTTGCATAAGCACTGATTGCGGCCAAAATCTGTGAGCTAAGCCACGGGGCATTAGCAAATAGGCGCGAATGTGCACGTTCGCGAAGTGCGATGTAGATGCGAACATCGCTTTCATCAATTTCAAGCGATTTACTAAATTCGTTTACATTTGATGCCACATAACCACTGACCTGGTTATCAGTGAGTGGAATACCAATGTCGGTTGCGCTTAAAACTTCATTAGACATATTTCCAAGAGCCTCACCAAACTGCGCGCCATACATTGTTGCGCCCATGGATTTAGCCATTGCCATTATTGGTGCGGTCAGTGCTGCAAAGTCGGTTGACGCTAAAGTTTCGCGCAAGTTTGCAGCAACTTCATCTGGAAGGCCAGAAATAAATTCTTCAGGAATTTCAATTTTTCCGCCATCTTGGCCATTAGGTAGAAGGCCAGTCATAGCGCCTGAAACACCCTCAGCAACCGGCTCAACGATTGACTTCCAGCTTTCAAAAGTTTGGTCAACCCATTGTTGTTTGGTTAAAAGTTCAAAATTAGCTGCACTTTGCGGAAATGCTGTAGCGCTATCTAGCCATAGATCTGCAAGTTCGGTTGCAATTTTCATTGTCTGCAAGTCACGATCGGTAACTACCAAATCATTTTTTATTGTGCGCTTAACTGAATCGCGAGCTGAATCCCAATCAACGCTTCCAGTATTTTTCCCAGCATTGCGAAGCATTCGACCCATGTTTTCAAACATGGCTGCTAAGTCATTGTTTTTGTCACCAGGATTGGGACTAAATCCAAATGGGATTGACACTGATCTCCTTAATTGGGTCGACCAATTCAGGATTGAATAAATCGACTACATCCAGATTAGAGCCAGGTTTGGAATATGTAATTAAATCTGGTTTAGCCGTTGGCTTAAGAAAGGCTAGATTTTTCTGGCGTAAAGTTAACTTGGTGATCAAAAGGGGAAGTATGCGTTTTCGGCTAAAGCCAAACAAGTCTTCTCTTGCCTTAGCTCTTCTGGTAACCGCAGGGCTGATCAAAGTCCCTTATGTGCTCTTAACCCCGGGTCCAGCGTTTAGCACGATTGGTGAAGTTGAAGGCCAGAAATTTATTTCAATAAATGGCGCCCAGACTTACCAAACAGAGGGCGACTTATTTATGACTACGGTCTCAGAGTTTGGCGGACCTAGCGAAGGTATTGACGTCTTTCAAGCTATTTGGGGATGGCTAAGTCCCACTCAAGAGGTTTCCCCGCGTGAGGCTTATTACGATGAATCTGTCACCGAAGAAGAAAATCGCGCGCAAAACGTAGAAGCGTTTAGTACCTCGCAGACCTATGCGGTTGGCGCAGCACTAAAACATCTTGATCTTCCCGTTCTTGAAAATGTTGTTGTTTCATCGATCACTGAAGGCACACCAGCAGCTGGTTTATTGAAAGCCGGAGATCGCATTGTTTCAGTCGATGGGATTAGTGCAGCCACACCAAAAGAAGTTGCAAACTTAGTTCGTAAACGTCCAGTTGGCAGTGTTCTTAATTTCCAAATTGTTAGAAATGGAAATGAATTAACAATTCAAGTGACAAGCGCTGCAAGAGAAGATGACCCAGGCACAGAAGAAGATGAAGACGGCTTGCCTTACGTTGGCATTGGGTTAGATATGCAATACCAAGCCAACTTCACAATTGACTTTGCCCAAACCGGTATAGGTGGTCCAAGTGCTGGAATGATGTTTAGCTTGGGAATTGTTGACCTGCTCACACCAGGTGCACTTACTCAGGGCAAGCAAATTGCAGGAACTGGAACGATTGACGGTGATGGCAATGTTGGGCCAATAGGTGGCATTGTGCACAAGTTACAAGGCGCCAAAAATGTTGGGGCAACTTTGTTCTTAGCACCCAAATTAAATTGCGATGAGGTTGTTGGAAATATTCCAGATGGCTTAACCGTTGTTCCAGTTGAAACCTTAACTGCGGCGGTTACTGCAATAAATGATTACAACGCAGGAAAATCATTGCCTGTGTGTGAGGCACAAAAGTAATTAATAAGATTGTCTTAGGTAGATAGGAAAAATTATGTGTCAGCGTATTACTTGCGAAGTTTGTAAAAAGTTCACCTGGTCTGGTTGTGGCGAGCACGTTGAACAAGCACTGGCTGGGCTAACTGAAGATCAAATTTGTCAGTGCGATAACTAAGCACTAACTTTCGAAAGTTGCCAAAAGGCTTTCGTTTAGTCGCTCTACCAGATTCGGAGCAATCGCTACCGCATCAGGTTCATCATGATCACGGTACCTAAGCGCATTTAAATTTATGCCGCTTCTAAGAACGGCACTTACCATTCTGACATCGCGTCTATCTGGGTGACTTGAAGCGATTTCCACCAATTCAGATTCGTCGTCTGTAGGCAGACTTGATTCTGCATTCGGTGGCAAAATGATGCGTTCTATTGCAAGCACGGCACCTAAGACTTCTTGTGGCCAAGCAATAGTGGCAAGTAAATCCTCTAAATCCTGCCCACTTGCAACTTCTTGCTCAATTGAAGTCAGTGGCTGACTTTCACTCAAGCCAAGTTCAGCTGAGATTTGTGGGTCACTTGCCATTAGTTCTTTTGTGGAAACTAGGGCAAAAAGGCGAGTGGGCTGGTCCCAGCCAGCAGCGCTGACATGCT
>JBEGTB010000038.1:0-18108 GCA_041179585.1 Actinomycetota bacterium | reverse complement strand
GGTTCATACCCAATTACGCCAGCAAGTGACATTTTGCATGAATTAAGTAAGCATAAGAACTTTGGCGTTCGCACTTTCCAAGCTGAAGATGAAATTGCAGGTATTGGTAGTGCAATTGGTGCTTCTTATGCAGGCATGCTTGGCATCACAACAACTTCAGGCCCTGGCGTTGCACTAAAGAGTGAAGCCATCGGCCTTGCAGTTGCCCTTGAACTTCCACTTGTAATTGTTGATGTGCAGCGCGGTGGCCCATCGACTGGTTTGCCAACAAAGACCGAACAAGCAGATTTACTTCAGGCAATGTTTGGTCGAAATGGTGAAGCACCAGTTCCAATCGTTGCCCCGCAATCACCGTCAGATTGTTTCAATGCAGCAATTGAAGCTTGCCGAATTGCAATCACTTACCGCACACCAGTTTTCTTGCTTTCAGATGGTTACATCGCAAATGGCGCTGAGCCATGGCGTGTTCCAAATACGGATGATCTTCCAGAAATAGAAGTTAAATTCGCAGATGGTCCAAACCACACTCTTGAAGATGGCACTGAAGTATTTTGGCCATTCAAACGTGACCCAGAAACATTGGCTAGGCCTTGGGCAATTCCAGGTGTTGCTGGATTAGAACACCGAATTGGTGGAATCGAAAAAGCTGACGGCACTGGAAACATTTCTTACGATCCAGCCAACCATGACTTTATGGTTCGCACCCGTCAGGCAAAAGTTGATGGCATTGCAAAAACCATTGCACCACTTACTGTTGATGATCCAAGCGGCAAAGCTAAAGTCTTAGTGATTGGTTGGGGTTCAACTTACGGCCCAGTTAATGCAGCTTGTGAAGAGGCACGAAAAGATGGCATTGATGTTGCGCATGCTCATCTGCGTCACCTAAATCCATTCCCAAGTAATCTTGGTGAAATTTTGAAGAAGTACGACAAAGTTCTAATTCCTGAAATGAACTTAGGCCAACTTGCACTGCTTATTCGCGCTAAGTATTTAGTCGATGCAATCAGCTTTAACCAAGTTCGTGGCTTGCCGTTCAAGACCCAAGAATTACTTGATGCAATTAAGGATGTGGTGGCAAGTGTCTGATACTTTCGCTGCGCTATCGCTAGTGCCTAAGACCGATGAAAAACAATCAGCTAAAGATTACAAAACTGACCAAGAAGTTAGATGGTGCCCTGGTTGTGGTGACTATGCGATTCTTGCCGCGGTCCAAGGTTTCATGCCTGAACTTGGGATTAAGCGAGAAAACGTAGTTTTTGTTTCAGGTATTGGTTGTTCAAGTCGTTTCCCTTATTACATGAATACCTACGGAATGCACTCAATCCATGGTCGTGCTCCAGCGATTGCCACTGGTTTAGCTGCTAGCCGACCAGATCTTTCAGTTTGGGTTGTGACCGGTGATGGTGACGCGCTTTCAATTGGCGGTAACCACTTAATCCATGCGCTTCGCCGCAATGTGAATTTAAAGATCTTGTTATTCAATAACCGTATTTATGGTCTAACAAAAGGTCAGTACTCACCTACTTCGCCTGCAGGAAAGATAACCAAGAGCTCCCCAGTGGGTTCACTTGATTACCCATTCAACCCACTTTCAGTGGCACTAGGTGCAGAAGCCACATTTGTTGCCCGAACAATTGATAGCGATCGTGCTCATCTTCAGTCGGTTCTGCGCGCTGCTGCTAACCATGAGGGCACAGCGCTAATCGAGATCTACCAAAACTGCGATATTTTCAATGACGGTGCCTGGGAACCATTAAAGAATTCAGAAACTCGTGATGATGTCACCATTCGCCTAGAGCATGGTCAAAAAATTATTTTTGGTGCTAACCAAGATCGATGTGTTGTTCGTAATGAACTTGGCGAACTTCAAGTGGCTATGGTCGCAGATGTTGATGATTCAAAGATTGTTGTACACGATGCTCATCATCAAGACCCAAGCTTGGCGTTTGGACTAAGTCGTCTGTCACATCCAGAAACCTTGCAAGATACACCAATTGGAGTACTGCGCGATGTGGCCAGACCTTCTTACGAACGCCTGATGCACGAGCAACTCGATGAAATTATTGAGCAGCAAGGTAAGGGTGACTTGCACAAGTTACTTCTTGGCAAAGATACCTGGCAAGTCAACTAGTCGAATTCGGCAACTTCATAACTTGGAGTCTTGCGCTGACGAATACTGTCTATTCCCAGCAGCACCAGTGCTGACCAAGTAATCGCAAAACCAATAAATCTCTTGGTATCCATGTGTTCATGGAATAGATAAACACCTGTAAAAAATTGGATTGTTGAACTGATGTATTGCAAGAATCCCACATAGAAAAGGGGTGCTCGAACAACAGCAGCGCCATAAAGTAACAAAGGAATTGCTGTTGCTGGTCCGGCACCGGCCAAAAGTAATGCGTGACTCATTCCATAATCACCAAAAGTCATCGTTCCCTGCACCGCAATAAAGATCACGTAGATGAGCGCAACTGGAAGCAAGAAAGCGGTTTCAACTGCCAGACTTTCAATTGCATCGACATCAGCTAGCTTCTTGACGAACCCATAAATAGCAAAGCTGATTGCCAGAATCAATCCCACCCATGGAATTCCACGGTTTTCCCAAGTGATGTAAATTTCAGCAATTCCAGCTACAGCAATTGCTGCCCACTGTAGTCTTCGCAATTTTTCTTTGAAAAACAAAACGCCAAGCGCTGTACTAAATAACGGAATACTGAAATATCCAAGTGAACTATCTAATACATGTCCATTAGTTGTAGCCCAAATAAAGAAAAGCCAGTTGGTGGAAATAAGCAATGAAGCAATAAACAATAAATTGCGCTTGCGCTTATTTGCCAGATCCGCTTTAACTTTTGCCCAAGAGCCGCGGAAAATAATCAGCGGAGCCAAAAATAAAAATGACCATATTGTTCGGTTGGCGACAATTTCAAATGAATCAGCAGGTGCTAGCAACTGCCAGTAGATCGGAGCTAATCCCCAAAGTACATAAGCACCCGCGCCAAATGCCACACCCTGTGCAATATTAGAATTTTTTGATTCTTTAATTTCCATTTTTAATCTAAATCGGGGACATATTCTTTAGTGACGCTCTTCCTATTCCTCAAAGCGTCATAACTAATAATGGCAATTGCAATCCATGTCAGAACAAATCCAATAAAGCGATTTTGTGACATTGGTTCATTGAAGGCATAAAGACCAACGATGTACTGAAGAGTTGGACCAATGTATTGAATGAAGCCAAGGGTTGAAAGCGGGATTCGAATTGCTGCCGCGCCAAACATAGCAAGTGGAACTGCAGTAATAATTCCAGCGCTAGCTAGCCAAACTGCATGAGAAACACCATGAGCACCAAATGAATTTTGACCGTTTGCACTCAAGTACGCAAGGTATCCAAGAGCAAAAGGCATGGCCAAGATAGTTTCAACAAACAAGCTGTCGATCGCTTCAACATTAGCTTTTTTCTTGATGTAGCCATAGAACCCAAATGTGACAGCAAGTGAAAGTGCAACATAAGGGGGCGCGCCCAGCGTGACTGTTAGCCAAACTATTGCAACTGTTGCAATAGCAATCGCCAACCACTGCAGCTTTCTTAATTTTTCCTTTAATAGAACTACACCAAGTCCGATGCTAAAAAGAGGGTTGATGTAATAACCGAGTGACGAATCAAGAATTCTTCCTGAAACGCTTGCCCAAATAAATATGCCCCAATTAACACCGACCAAAAGCGAAGCCAAAGCCAGCATTTGCAGTTTCTTGCTGTCTTTGAAAATTAATAGAGCGTTTTTAACTCGTTTAGTGAAAAGTAAGAATAAATAAAGTACAACAGCGCTCCACAAAAATCGATGTGACAATATTTCAATTGGTCCAGCTGGCTGAAGTTTTGGCCAATAAAGCGGGACTATGCCCCAAATTGTGTACGCCGTGAAGGCATAAATTAAACCTTTATTGGATTCACTTCTGGGTTTAGCCATTTAAATTTAAACGTCTCGATTTGCAACTGAATCGCAAAGAGTAAACAAGGCACTCTTGGCTTCACCTTCTGGAAAATCAGAAAGTTCTGCTCGTGCCTTTTCTGTCCAGTGCATTAAAACATCGTGCGCTTTATCCATTGCCGGATGTGCTCGAAGTGCGTTGAGTGCCTCAGTATGTTCAGCGTCATCGGTAAGTGGTTTATTAAGAAGTTCTCTTAATCGAGGGGTGGTATTTGGATCTGCAAGGGCTAAGAGAACCGGAAGTGTCTTGATGCCCTCGCGAAGATCTGTTCCAGGTGTCTTGCCAGAATTATTGGATTGAATATCAAGTAAGTCATCGCTTAATTGGAAAGCAATCCCAATGTTTTCACCAAACTGAGCGATTCGTTCGGTAAGTTCTGCGCTTACGCCACTCATCAATGCTCCGTAGCGACCAGCTGCAGCAATTAGTGAGCCAGTTTTTCCAGCCAAAACATCTAAATGATGTTGAACTGGATCTTCACCATTGACCGGACCAGTTGTCTCGCGCAGCTGTCCGATCACAAGTCGTTCGAAAGTCTGAGCTTGGATTCGCACTGCTTCTGGGCCAAGGTCCGCAAGAATTTTTGAAGAGCGGGCAAATAAAAAGTCTCCACTTAAGATCGCGATGGTGTTTCCCCATCGGCTATTTGCTGATTCAGTTCCACGTCTTACGGTCGCTTCATCCATCACGTCATCGTGATACAAAGTTGCTAAATGAGTTAACTCAACTACGACAGCTGATGGAATCACGCCACTTGCATTTGGATTACCAAATTGAGAGGCCAGTAAAACCATTAACGGTCGGAATCTTTTGCCACCAGCTTCTACTAAATGACGTGCTGTGATGTCGGCTAATTCATAGTCGGATTTGATTTCAGCTCTTAGCCGTTCTTCTACTGCAGCAAGGCCTGCAACAAGTTGCGCTTCAAGCGCAGCAAGATTTGCAGGAAATAGAACGGTCACAAAACAATTCTTTCACTGAATAGGTAAAACAGCGAATTTAGGGTCTTTAGCGGAAAAAGACTCCAGCATTAGCGCAAAGATCCAAAACCGGCTGAGGAACAACACCAAGTAGCAATGTGAATGCTGCAGTCGAGCCAATTGCAACAGTGGTTAGCAAACTTGGCACAACAACACTTGGTGCATTTTCAGGTGCAGCGGTAAAGAACATAAGCACAATTACTCGAGCGTAGAAGAACGCAGCAATTGCACTAGCGATAATTGCAATGATTACTAGCCAGGTTTGACCAGCTTCAACTGCTGCTGTGAATACCGCAAACTTGCCAGTGAAGCCACTGGTAAGTGGAATACCTGCAAGAGCAAGTAGGAAAAGTGTGAATGTGCTTGCAATCCAAGGTGAAGTTCTACCGAGTCCAGCCCACTGACTTAAATGGGTAGCTTCACCCGATGCATCACGAACAATTGAAACAATTCCGAATGCCCCAAGAGTTGTTAAGCCATAAGCGAATAGGTAGAACAATGTGCTGGAAAGTCCATTAGGTGAAGCAGAAATCAAGCCAAGCAAAATAAATCCAGCATGTGCAACAGATGAGTAAGCCAGCATTCGCTTGATGTCAGTTTGGGTAACTGCAAGAACTGAACCAACCAGCATCGTGATTAGCGCAATTACCGCAAAAACTGGTGTCCAGTCCCAGCGCAATCCGCCAAATGCAACATAGAAAACTCTAAATAGAGCGCCAAATGCAGTGATCTTGGTGGCCGCACCCATGAAAGCAGTGATTGATGTTGGCGAACCTTGATAGACATCTGGTGTCCACTGGTGGAATGGAACAGCTCCAACTTTGAAAAGTAAGCCAACTGCAATCAGTCCAACACCACTTAGCACTAATCCCTCTTGCCCAGTATTAACTAGAGATAGTGCAACTGAACCAAAGTCAATAACACCGGTGACTGCATAAATTAGAGCAGCGCCAAATAAGAAGAATGCACTTGAAAAAGCACCAAGAACAAAGTACTTAAGAGCCGCTTCTTGGCTAAGTAGGCGACGGCGACGAGCCATACCAGCCAGCAAATAAAGCGGTAACGAGAAAACTTCAAGCGCCACAAACATTGTTAGAAAATCATTTGCAACTGGAAATAGCAACATGCCACCAACGCTGAATAAATAAAGTGGCCAAATTTCAGTTTGCATTACGCCTTGAGCAGTGAAAGCTTTTTCATCTTCACTACCTGGAAGTGTTGATGCACGAGCAGCAAACCCATCACCTTGAGGATCAACATGTTTTTCAGCGATTAGTAGTGCTGCAATGAAAGCAACAATTAACAAAATACCTTGAATGAACAACCCTGGTCCATCAATAACGACTGAGCCTTGGGCAACAATTTGGCGAAGGCCTTTAGCCTGTCCACCAAGTTCAGCTTCAGTCAATATTGAAGTTGCTTCCGAATTAACCACTACGTAAACAAATGAAAGGATTATCGAGCCGAAAACCAAAATTAATTGAAGCGGTCTACGAGCGTTTCTTGGCAAAAAGGCTTCAAGTAATACCGATATAACGCCAGCACCAAGCAGAATCAGAATTGGTGCAAGTGCTGCATATTCAAAAGAAATTTTCATTATTCTTTTGCTCCCTCAACTGCTGGTGGTGCATCTTGAACGTCTACATACTCTTGCACTTGCTCAACTGCCGGATTAATTACATTTAAAGCAACCTGAGGAACAAAGCCAAGCGCGATAATAAGTGCAATCAGTGGTGTTACCGCAGCTAATTCACGAGAACTAATTTCTTTAACTGTTTCTTTCACTTCAGCTGATGGTTCACCAGTCATGGTGCGCTGGTACATCCAAAGAATGTAAACGGCGGCCAGAACAATGCCAAAGGTTGCAATGATTGCAGTTGTTTTGCTGTAAGCAAAGGTGCCAGCTAGTACCAAGAATTCTGAAACGAAGCTAGACATGCCAGGCAGTGCAAGTGAAGAAAGACCTGAAAGTAAAACTACTCCAGCAAGGATTGGTGCAACTTTATTCACGCCACCAAAATCAGCAATGAACTTAGATCCACGACGGGTCATCAAGAAGCCAACAACTATAAATAGTGCGCCGGTTGAGAAACCGTGGTTAACCATATACAAACTTGATCCACTTAAACCTTGTGATGTCATTACGAAAATACCCATCACAATAAAGCCAAAGTGTGAAACAGAAGAGAACGCAACCAAGCGAAGTAAATCTGTCTGACCGATTGCAAGTAGTGCCCCGTAGAAAATGCTGATGACTGCAAGCACGATGATCGCCGGTGCGTAGTACTTACTTGCATCCGGGAAGATTGGAAGTAGGTAGTGGATCATTCCAAAGGTGCCGACTTTATCCAGCACACCAACAAGCAAGGTAGATGTTGCCGGGGTTGCTTGGGCGGCTGCATCTGGTAACCAAGTGTGAAAAGGAACCATCGGTGCTTTAACAGCAAATGCAAAGAAGAATCCCAGGAACAAGATTTTCTGAGTTGCTGGATCCATGTTTAGACCAGCAAGTGCAGTGAAATCAAAAGTTCCTTTTCCAAGTTCTTTGCCAGAAGCGACATACAACCCAATTAGTGAAGCCAGCATGAATAACCCACCAACAAGTGAGTAAAGCAAGAACTTCATTGCAGCGTATGCGCGCTGCGGCCCACCGAAACGTCCAATCAGGAAGTACACAGGGATCAACATTGCTTCGAAAAATACATAGAACAAGAACAAATCAGTGGCTGCAAAAACGCCAACCATAAAGGTTTCTAGAACTAGGAATAAAGAAAAGTAACCCTTAACTGTTCCCTGGCCGATGTTTTCAACATCGTTCCAACCAGCAATCATTACTAGTGGTACCAAAATAGTGGCCATCACAATTAGCACTGCAGAAATACCGTCAACGCCAACTGACCAATTAATTCCAAATGCAGGAATCCACTGGTAGCTTTCAATAAATTGCAAACCACCATCGGTGGTGCTCATGTTTAGGCCAAGGTAAATCGCGCCAAAAGCTGTAGCAAGTGCGACAACAAGCGCAATTTGTTTAGCCAGTAATTCACGGCCAATTGGAAGTGCGAAAACTACCGCTGCGCCAATTAGAGGCAGTGCCATCAAGTTGGTTAACAACATAATTAAAGCCTCACTAAGTAAAGAATGAATGCAATCAAAACTGCGCCGCCGAGCATGTATGCCGCATAGTTACGCGCAAAACCTGTTTGAGTTTTGCGAGTGCGAGCTGAGAGTCCGCCGATTCCAGCGGCTAGCCCATTAACCACACCGTCAATTCCTTTGGCATCAAAGAAAGTTAGTGAGCGAGTTAGGTGCTGACCAGGACGCATAAATACTGCTTCGTTCAGAGCATCGCCGTAAGCATCAGCACGTGCAGCGCGAGTTAAGAAACTAACTTCGGTTGGCGCAACAACTGGAACTGGGCGTCTGCCGTACTTATGCCAGGCATAACTTGCACCGCCTAGTACTACTGCAAGTGTTACCGGAATCAATGTTGTATTTGAAACATGATGTTCAGGTTTTGCGAAACCAACAACTGGTTCTAACCAGTGTTCGATGTCGCCAACAAAAAGCATAAGTAAGCCGCCAAACACTGAACCAAATGCTAAAACGATCATTGGAATTGTCATTACCTTGCTTGATTCGTGTGGGTGTACGCCATCTTCCCAACGAGCTTCACCAAAGAATGTCATGGTCATCATTCGAGTCATGTAGAAAGCGGTTACACCTGCACCGATTAGTGTTGCTAAACCGATTAATGTGCTTTGGCCGAAAGCGGCATGAATAATTTCATCTTTTGACCAAAAACCTGCAAATGGTGGGATGCCAATAATTGCAAGGAAACCAAGACCGAAGGTTGCGTAAGTAACTTTCATAAAACCGCGAAGTGCTCCGTAGTGGCGCATGTTCACGTCATCATGCATTCCATGCATTACCGAACCAGCGCCAAGGAATAAGCCGGCTTTGAACATACCGTGGGTTAGTAAGTGGAAAATTGCGAATACGTATCCAACTGGGCCAAGGCCTGCAGCCAAAATCATGTAACCAATTTGGCTCATCGTAGAACCAGCGAGTCCTTTTTTGATGTCGTCTTTTGCAGTACCGATGTATGCACCAAGTAGCAGAGTGATTGCGCCGATTACCACAACTGCAGTTCTGGCAGTTTCAGATAAATCGAAAATCGCATGTGCACGAACGATTAGGTAAACGCCTGCAGTAACCATCGTTGCAGCGTGAATAAGTGCTGAAACAGGTGTTGGACCTTCCATTGCATCTAATAACCAAGATTGCAATGGGAACTGAGCACTTTTACCGCAAGCAGCAAGTAATAAAGCTAAGCCAATCCAAGTAACTGTTTGTTGATCAGCTTTTGCAGCAGCTTCTGCAACACCTTCAAAAGTTACTGATCCAAAAGTTACGAACATCAACATAACGGCAATTGATAAACCAACGTCACCAACGCGATTAACTACAAATGCTTTCTTGCCTGCAGCAGCAGCTGATGGTTTGTGTTGCCAGAAACTAATTAAAAGGTATGAGGCAAGGCCCACGCCTTCCCAGCCAACATATAAAAGTAAGTAGTTATTGGCTAGAACTAAAAGCAGCATTGCTGCCACGAAAAGGTTTAAGTAAGCAAAGAACTTTCGGCGATTTTCATCGTGCTCCATATAACCAATTGAGTAAACATGGATAAGTGTGCCAACACCAGTAATCAAAAGTACAAATGCGATTGAAAGTTGATCAAGATGCAGTGCGAACGGAACATTGAATGTGCCAACCGCAATCCAGTCAAATAGATGCTGGTGCATTGCCCGTTCTTCGCCCTCAAGGCTAGCCATCTTTGAAAACAGAATAAGCCCGATAAAAAATGAAGATGCTGACATCAAAACTGCAAGGAAATGTCCCCAAGCATTTGTGCGACGACCACCAAGCAACAAAATTGCTGCACCAGCAAGTGGCAACCCGATTAAAGCGGAAATCATTTTCTAATAACCTCTAATACTTCAACAGACTGGCTTCATCGATTGAAGCTGATTTACGGGTACGGAAAATTGTCACGATTATTGCTAGGCCAACTACAACTTCAGCCGCGGCAACAACCATTACAAAGAAAGCAGTCACTTGCCCATCTAAAGTCGCGTTAATTCGAGCAGCGGCAACAAACGCTAGGTTGGCAGCATTAAGCATCATTTCAACGCTCATAAAAACGATGATCGCGTTTCGGCGAACCAGAACACCGAATGCACCAATAGTGAACAAAATTCCAGCAAGGACTAAATAATTAGCAGCGTTCATTAGTTCACCTCTTTGCGAACTACATCGCCATTGTTATTTGATTTAAACGGCGTTGGCAGAGATACCTGTGAGCCTGTTCCATCTGGCAATAAACCTGGAACATTAACTGCGTTATTTGTTGCTAAAACACCCGGAGCAGGAAGTGGGGTTGGGTGACCACTTAGTATGCGCTCGCGCTGAAGTTCAGCTTGAGTTTTGCGTGGGTGAACGCGTTCACGGTGCGCCAAAACCATCGCGCCAAGTGCTGCAGTGATTAGAAGTGCTGAAGTAACTTCAAATGCCAAAAGGTAACGACCAAAAATTAATTCAGCCAAACTTTGCACGTTGCCACCGGAATAGTTATTTACGCCAGTTAGTCCGCGTGCAGCAATATTTCCAGTTGCTGTGATTCCAGCAATCAAAAGTCCACCAAAAGCTACGCCAAACAGTGAAGCAACTAATCGCTGGCCTTTGATGGTTTCAATAAGTGAATCTGAAGAGTCAACACCAACGATCATCAATACGAACAAGAACAGCATCATGACTGCGCCGGTGTAAACAACAATTTGAGTTGTGCCCAAGAAAACTGCTTCAAGTGAAAAATAAAGGATCGCAATATTGATCATTGCAAAAGCAACCCAAAGCGCACTATGAACAGCCTTGCGAGAAACAACCATTCCGATTGCACCCACGACTGCAGAAATTGCAGTCACCCAGAAAACGACTGATTCACCGTTCATTATGAATCAACCTTTGTTGAGCGGGTCTTGATATTTCCTAGGTAATAATCAGTTTCGGTAGTGCCTTCAGCCATTGCATGCGGTGGGAGTTCCATTCCTGGCAACAGCGGTGCAAGTAGATCTTCTTTTTCGTAGATAAGTTTTGTGCGCTTGTTGTCAGCAAGTTCAAACTCATTTGTCATTGTCAATGCGCGAGTTGGACAAGCTTCAATACATAGACCGCAGAAAATACAACGTAAGTAGTTGATCTGGTAAACCCGACCGTAACGCTCTCCTGGTGAGAATCGTTCTTCTTCGTTGTTATCCGCGCCTTCAACATAAATTGCATCAGCTGGACAAGCCCAGGCACAAAGTTCACAACCAACACATTTTTCTAAACCGTCAGCATGGCGATTTAGCTGGTGGCGGCCATGGAAACGTGGCTTAGGTGGAAACTTGCTTGCTTCTTCTGGATACTGTTCCGTTGTCACTTTCTTAAACATTGAACGGAAAGTGACACCGAAACCGCGCACTAATTGTGGCAATGGCATTAGCGTGCCTCCCCTGAAGTAACAGTTAATGATTTGTGACGAGATGGAACAGCATTTTGTCCTGGCATTGGAGGAACTGGGAAGCCACCTGCAAATGGATCAAATGGTTGTTCGGCAGCAAGTTGGGCGCGCTCTTCTTCAAGAGCTGCAACTTTCTTTGCTCGACTTTCCAAGATCGTTGAAATACCAACGCCAACGACCAAAATTCCACCAGCAATGAAGAGCAAAGTTTGTGTGTCAATTGATCCTGAACTGCGTAGGTAACGAGCTGTTGAAACGATCATTACCCAAGCAATTGAAACTGGAATTAAAACTTTCCAACCAAACTGCATGAACTGGTCGTAGCGCAAACGTGGAAGCGTTCCGCGTAACCAGATGAACACAAAGATAAACGCAAATAACTTGCCAAAGAACCAAAGCATTGGCCACCAGCCGGTGTTTGCCTGATCCCAAAGTGAAATTGGATAAGGTGCACGCCAGCCACCCAGGAACAATGTGGTGGCTAAAGCTGAAACCGTAACCATGTTCACGTATTCGGCTAGGAAGAAAAGTGCGAACTTAAGTGATGAGTACTCGGTGTGGAAACCACCAACAAGTTCACCTTCAGCTTCAGGTAAGTCAAAAGGTGCACGGTTAGTTTCGCCAACCATTGCAATTACATAAATCACAAATGATGGAAGCAAAGTAACGATGTACCAAGTGTTTGCCTGGGCATCAACGATTTGTGAAGTTGACATTGATGATGCGTATAAGAAAACAGCAACAAATGAAAGGCCCATTGCAATTTCATAACTGATCATCTGTGCGCTTGAGCGAAGTCCACCAAGTAACGGATAAGTTGAATTGGAAGCCCATCCTGAAAGCACAATTCCGTAAATACCAACTGATGCGATCGCTAATACATAAAGTACTGAGACTGGAAAATCAGTTAGCTGCAGGAAAGTGGCGTGACCAAAAATACTTACTTCTGGGCCAAACGGAATAACTGCAAAAGTTAAGAATGCCGTTGTTGCTGAAATAACTGGAGCAAGAATATAGACAGCTAAGTGAACACCTTTAGGAATGATTTCTTCCTTTAGCGCTAACTTCACGCCATCCATAAGTGATTGCAATAAACCAAATGGACCCACGCGGTTTGGACCGATACGCATCTGCATACGTCCTACAACGCGACGTTCTGCCCAGATAGTAAGCAAAGTCATCAGAACCATGATCACAAAAATGCCAAGAACTTTAATGGCAATAACTAAACCTGAATCGTTACCGAAAGCTGCTTGAGTTAAATTATCTGCAAACTTCATGCTTGGCCTCCAGCGCGAACATCAACAACACATCCTGAAGGCAAGTTAAGTGACGCACCTTCGCTATTTGCTGGAACCCAAACAACGCCATCTGCCATGCCGCCAGTAACAATCACTGGTGCAACAGCTTCCTTGCCACAGCATGAAACAGTTGCGATTCCACCATCAACTAGGTTCAAACTTTGTGCAGTAGATGGGCTAACTCGAATTACTGCAACGCGAGCAGTTGCTGACAAATAAGGTTCACCTTCTTGAAGCGTTCCCTTATCCAACAGGTGCTTCCAAGAGCTAAGTACTGCTTGGCCGGCACCAACTGATGTTTGATCAGCAATTCCTGCACTTAGCGCTGGGCGATTAGCTGATGACCAGAAATCATTTTCAGAAAGTGACTTGCCAAGTTCGGTTGCAAGTTCTTCAAGAACTTGCGCGTCACTTAGTAAACCTGGGGCGCCAAGAACGGCTTCAAATGACCGATCGCGGCCTTCCCAGTTTCTAAACGTTCCGCGTTTTTCAGCAACAACTGAAACTGGAAGAACTACATCAGCATTAGCAGTTACATCTGTGTGGCGAGTTTCGAGTGAAACCACAAAGCCAGCTCGTTTAACAGCGCCAACTAAATCACCATCAATGTCATCTGCAGAAACACCAGCAATAAGTAGTGCTTTAACACCCTTGCCAGCTTCATTAAGAATTGCTCCAGTATTGCGACCACCAATTGGAAGTAGTCCTGCGTCAACTGCACCACGATCGCCAGCGCGACGTGGAACCCAAGCAAGTTTTGCGCCAGTTGAGTTTGCAAGTTCAACAACTGCAGTTAGCAATCCTGGTGTGCTGGCAGCACGTTCGCCAACCAAAATCACACCATTGGCATCAACACTTCCAGCAGCACTTTTTACTGCAGCGACTTCATCGCGAGGTCCAGCTGTGATCAAAGAGCTTTTCATTTTGGCAAGACCTGCAGTCATGTAAGGAGCGATTGCAGTTATTTTTGCACCGCGCTTTAGTGCAGCTTTGCGAAGACGTAAGAAAACAATTGGTGATTCATCTTCTGGTTCAAGGCAAACAAGTAGCGCTGAAGATGCTGATTCAAGATCACCATAAGTGACGCCTAAGCCTTTACCTGCAACATGGTTTGCTAAGAACGCAGTTTCTTCATCACTAACAGCACGTGCGCGGAAGTCAACGTCGTTTGTACCAAGTACATCGCGAGCAAAAGATGCATATGCTTTAGCATCTTCAACAGTTAAACGGCCACCAGTTAGAACACCAGTGTTGCTACCTGCACTATTTAAACCTTTTGCGGCAACACGAATTGCTTCTGGCCAAGATGCGGCAACAAGATTCCCGGATTCGTCACGAACGAGTGGAGTTGTAATTCGACCTTCGTTTGCATATGGGAATGCAAAACGACCCTTGTCACAGTTCCACTCTTCGTTAACTTCTGGCGCATCCCAAGCAAGACGACGCATAACTTGACCACGACGCACATCGGTACGAAGTGCACAACCGCTTGCACAGTGTTCACATGCAGTTGGAACTGAAATTAAATCAAATGGACGTGAACGGAAACGGTACTTAGCACTGGTTAATGCGCCAACCGGACAAATCTGAATTGTGTTACCAGAGAAGTAAGAATCAAATGGTTGATCACTTGATGTACCAACTTGTTGCTTTGCGCCACGTTCAAGAAGCGCAATGAATGGATCGCCAGCAATTTGCTCAGCAAAACGTGTACAACGAGCACAAGATACGCAACGTTCGCGATCAAGAAGTACCTGAGCTGAAACGTTAATTGGCTTAGGGAATGTGCGCTTTGTTCCACTGAAACGAGTTTCAGCGCGACCGGCAGTCATTGCCTGATTTTGAAGCGGGCATTCGCCACCCTTGTCGCAAATCGGACAATCAAGCGGATGATTAATAAGGAGAAACTCCATTACCCCGGCTTGGGCCTTGCTAGCCATTTCACTTGAATGCTGGGTCTTAACGACCATGCCTTCAGTTACTGGAATTGCACAAGCTGGCTGTGGCTTTCCTTGGCCTTCAATTTCAACCAAACATGCGCGGCATGCAGCAACTGGATCAAGAAGCGGGTGATCGCAGAAACGTGGAATGGCAGTGCCAAGCATTTCAGCAACACGAATAATTAGTG
Organism: Actinomycetota bacterium; assembly: GCA_041179585.1. Taxonomy (GTDB): domain Bacteria; phylum Actinomycetota; class Actinomycetes; order S36-B12; family UBA5976; genus UBA5976. Next base: position 3,144 of record JBEGTB010000038.1, on the reverse strand, counting down.
TGCCAGCTGGAACTTCCACTGTTACACCATCAACGGTTACATTCACAGTTTGAGTAGTTACGGTCATCGCGTTACTCCTGCAAACACTGTTGCCTTTTCTGGGCTGTAAGTTTCATTGGCTGGTGTGCGAGTTGCTTGTAAGAATTCATCGCGGAAGTACTTAAGTGCTGCTGGGAATGGTGTTGAGGCAGCATCACCAAGAGCGCAGAATGAACGACCTGAAATTTGCTGGCAGATTTCAACTAGTTTGTCGATATCACTTTCAGTGCCATGACCTTCTTCAAAGCGATGCAACACATCACTAATCCAGTAAGTACCCTCGCGACATGGTGTGCACTTACCGCAAGATTCATGTTTGTAGAAAGCAAGCCAACCAGTTACCGCACGAACCACAGATGTAGTGTCATCAAAAACCATCGGTGTACCAGTTCCAAGCATTGAACCAGCTTCAGAAATTGCTTCGTAAGTCATTGGCGTATCTAGATGTTCTGGAGTCAACATTGGAACTGAAGATCCACCTGGTAGCCAGAATTTAACTTTGTGTCCATCACGAACGCCACCAGCATGTTCAAGAAGCTCTCGCATTGTGATGCCAAGTGGTGCTTCGTAAATACCTGGACGGTTCACGTGACCTGACACAGCAAAAAGTTTGAAGCCAGGTGATTTTTCAGTTCCGAATGAGCGGAACCAATCAACGCCGTTATTAACAATGTAAGGAATGTTGGCGATGGTTTCGACATTGTTCACACAAGATGGTGAAGCGTACAAACCAGCAACAGCTGGGAATGGCGGCTTAAGTCTTGGTTGACCGCGGCGACCTTCAAGTGAATCAAGTAGTGCAGTTTCTTCACCACAGATGTATGCGCCAGCACCAGCATGCAAAACAACTTCAAGATCAAAACCAGATCCCATGATGTTTTTGCCTAGGTAACCAGCTTGGTAAGCCTCGCGAATCGCATTGTTAACGCGACGGAAAACGTGCGGCACTTCCCCGCGTAGGTAAATGAATGCATGGTTTGCTCGCATTGCAAATGACGCAATGATGATGCCTTCAATTAATGCATGTGGGTTAGCCAGCATTAATGGAATGTCTTTGCAGGCACCTGGTTCAGACTCATCAGCATTTACAACTAAGTAATGTGGCTTTCCATCCCCTTGTGGAACGAATGACCACTTCAGACCGGTTGGGAAGCCAGCACCGCCACGACCGCGAAGACCTGAATCTTTAACAGTTGTGATTACTTGATCTGGACCTTGTTGGAAAGCTTTTTTGAATGCGGTGTAGCCACCGTGGCGCATGTAAGCGCCGATTGTGTATGAATCTGCTTCATCCCAATGTGCAGTTAATACTGGGGTTAGTGAACCTTGAGCAATCGCCATTATTTTGCCTCCGGTGCGCTCATGCCAAGTTCTTTGGCGCGCTTTAGCCCGGCAAGCATTGATTCATCAGCGTTGCCGCCTGCATCAACTAAGCCATCATCAAAACCAGCAAGTGTTGCTTCGTTTTCTTTAAATGATCGAATGCGTGGACCACGAGTACTTAATACCTCTTGACCACTCTTAAGTTTTTCAACAACATCGACTGCTGATTCTGGAGTCATGTTGTCTAGAAATTCCCAGTTAGCTGTCATAACTGGTGCGTGTGTACATGCGGCCTGACATTCAATACGTTCAAGTGAAATCTTGCCGTCTTCAGTTACTTCGTCATTACCAATACCAAGACGATTGCAAAGTGTTGACCAAATTGCATCGCCACCTAAAATTCCACAACCTGGGTTAATACAAACACCGATGTGATATTCGCCAACCGGTTTGCGGTGGTACATGGTGTAAAAGGTTGCAACTGCTGCAACTTCAGCAGTTGTTAAACCAAGTTCTTCGGCGCAAAGTGCGATGCCATCTGCGCTAACAAAACCTTCTTCTGACTGCACTAGGTGCAACATCGGAAGTAATGCGGAACGGGACATCGGATAGCGAGCGATAATTTCGCGGGCTTTTACTCGAGTTTCTTGAGTAAATGTCATTAGCGATCCACTCCACCCATAACTGGGTCGATTGATGCAACCGCTGCGATTACATCGGCAATCTGACCGCCTTCACACATTGCAGCAACTGCTTGCAAGTTAGTAAATGAAGGATCACGGAAATGAACTCGATAAGGACGAGTGCCGCCATCTGAAACTATGTGTACGCCAAGTTCACCACGTGGTGATTCAACTGCGCTGTAAACCTGACCAGCTGGAACCTGGAAACCTTCAGTGACCAACTTGAAGTGATGAATTAAAGATTCCATTGATTCGCCCATGATGCGACGAATGTGATCAAGTGAGTTACCTTGACCATCTGATCCGATTGCAAGTTGTGCTGGCCATGCAATGCGCTTGTCTTCAACCATTACTGGTCCTGGTTTCAAACGATCGAGACACTGTTCCACAATTTTTAATGATTCGCGCATTTCTTCTAGACGAATTAAGAAACGTCCATATGCATCTGAAGTGTCTTTCGTAATGACATTAAATTCGTAATTTTCATATCCGCAGTAAGGATCTGTTTTACGTAGATCTTGTGGCAAACCAGTTGCACGTAGTACTGGACCTGTAACACCAAGAGCCATACATCCGGCAAGATCTAGCACTCCCACACCGTCGGTGCGACCCATCCAAATTGAATTACCAACAAGCATGTCTGAGGTGTCTTTGAATCGACGAGGGAACGTGTCGATGATTTCGCGAATTTTTTCAACAGCACCTGGGGGAAGATCTTGTGCCACACCGCCTGGGCGAATGTATGCGCTGTTCATGCGTAAACCGCTGACCATTTCGAAGATATCCAAAACAGATTCGCGTTCACGGAAACCAAAGATCATCGCAGTTAATGCGCCAAGTTCCATGCCGCCAGTGGCAAGGGCAACTAAATGAGACGAAATTCGATTAAGTTCCATCATCATCACGCGGATCACAGAAGCGCGTTCTGGAATTTGATCTGTAATACCTAGAAGTTTTTCAACGCCTAAGCAGTAAGCGGTTTCATTAAAAAACGGTGACAGATAGTCCATGCGAGTTACATAAGTAACGCCTTGAGTCCAAGAACGGTATTCAATGTTCTTTTCGATACCAGTGTGTAAGTAACCGATACCGCAGCGAG
>JBEGTB010000037.1:0-7810 GCA_041179585.1 Actinomycetota bacterium | reverse complement strand
TGATTTAGAACTTGCTGAAGTTGTACTTAAAGATTTAGTTAGCGACGCAGCTGGCCCAGAAATTTCTTCCGGATTGATCATGTCTCAGACTGCCCATTACTTTGGTGTGACCTTAGATGACCTGACTGGCGCCAGCCGCTCACGAGTCCTAGTGACCGCTCGCCAGATCGCGATGTATTTGTGTCGCGAACTAACCGATTTGTCGCTTCCAAAAATCGGCCAACAGTTCGGTGGCCGTGACCACACAACTGTGATGCACGCCGACCGTAAAGTTCGCCAGCTAATCGCTGAGCGCCGAGCTCTTTATAACCAGGTCAGCGACCTAACTGCCAGAATCAAGTCCCAAGCTCGCCAGAGTTAGGCCTGGCTAGGGCTAGTTTTCACAAACTGCACAAATCGTCCCAAAAATCCCAGTAATTAAGTTTTTGCACACTGTGGATATCTGTTGGGGATAACCCTTAAGTCTTGATATAGGTTTTTGGTGGGTTTGGGTGAAATAAGTTGGTTTTTAGAAGTTATCCATATTTGTGGGTTATTTGTGGGCAACTAAATAAATATCCACACCAATCTGTGGATAACTGTGGATAACTTTTAATCTTGTTGGTTTCTGGGTATAACTAGTTAGGTTATTTACATATATCCACACACCTAAAACCCTTATATTTATTGGGTTATTTGGGGTTATCCACAGATTCCACAGACGCTACTACAACTACGAAAAAGACATATATTCAAACCAGATTTACCAACTAGTTCTGAATAAGTCTGGGCTGACTGTCACCCGATTATGACACGATAAATGCCCAACTAACATAAGAGAACCTAAAGAGGAGTTAGTTAAGTGAAGTTCCAAGTAGACCGCGACGCCATGGCTGAGGCAGTTACTTGGGCATCCAGAACTCTTCCAAGTAAATCAACCCAACCGCTTTTAACTGGGCTGCATTTAGTAGCTGAAAAATCAAACCTTGTTCTATCTGGCAGCGATGCGGACGTAAGTGGTCAAGCAAATGTTGATGCTGACGTTGAACAACCAGGAACAGTTTTAGTTCCGGGTCGATTACTAGCTGACATCACTAGATCGCTTCCGAGTGCAAAAATTAATTTCGCGCTTAATGGAAATCGCGTTGATATAACTTGTGGTCGATCTTCCTTCACAATTCCAACAATGCCAGTTGCTGAGTACCCACCACTTCCAGTTATGCCAGAAGTTAGTGGAACTATTTCAGGTGATGAATTTGCAAATGCAATTGCTCAAGTTGCAACTGCTGCATCACGCGATGAAACACTTCCAGCTTTCACCGGCATAAAAATAGATGTTGAAGGTTCAGTTATCACAATGGCGTCAACTGACCGTTACCGGTTAGCGGTACGTGAAATTAATTGGAATCCAGTTTCAACAACAATTTCAACCCACACATTAATTCCGGCTCGCTTCTTACATGAATCATCAAAGTCACTTGCTACAAGTGAATCAGTTGCACTTGCGTTTGCCGCAAGTAATGAAGGTTTATTTGGTATTGCAGGTAATGGTCGCCAAACCACAAGTCGTATTTTGGCTGCTGATTTCCCGCCTTACCGCACACTTCTACCAACTGAATCAACAAGTGTTGCTCAAGTAAAAACGAGCGAACTAATTGATTCAGTAAAACGCGTTGCACTTGTTCTTGATCGTGAAGCTCCAATCAAAATTACTTTCAAGAAAAATGAAGCACTTGTTTTTGGTGGCGGTGGCAGCGGCGAACTTGCTGCAGCGCAAGAAGTTATCGAAGCCACAAACAATGGCGACGAAATTTCAATCGCATTCAACCACCAATTCTTGCTTGATGGTCTTCACGCAATCGATGCGCAAATTTCAACTATTGCGATGACTACACCAATTCGCCCAGCTGTAATTACTGGCGCGAGTGAATTTGGCGCTGACTCAGATGACAGCTTCAAATATTTATTAATGCCTATCCGCCAGCAATAAATATGCGCATTAATTCTCTTGCGCTTAATAATTTTCGAAACCACACAAACCTAGATTTAAATTTTGTTGGTAGCACTTCGACAATTGTTGGCCGAAATGGTCGGGGCAAAACCAACATTGTTGAAGCGGTTAATTACTTCGCTACCCTTGGCAGCCACCGCGTCGCCACAGACCAACCACTGATTAAACATGGCCAAACCAGCGCGGAAATCCATGGTTCTTTTGAAAAACATGGTCGGGTGGCAAAAGCCAAAATCACCATCAATCAAACCGGCAGCAACAAGGTTTTATTAAACAATGGGGCACTTTCTAAACCAAGAGACTTACTTGGCCTTGTAAATACAGTTGTATTCGCGCCCGAAGATCTTGATTTAGTTAAAGGCGATCCTGGCGCACGCCGAAAGTTTTTGGATGATTTCAGCACATTACTAATTCCAAAATTTGCTGGCGTTAGACATGAATACGAGCGCGCTTTAAAACAGCGCAACGCACTTCTTAAATCAGCTGGCCGCAGACCACTAAACGAAACCGCAAAAGCAACTTTAGAAGTTTGGGATGAACAATTAATTAATTACGGCACGCAAATAATCGAACAACGATTTATCTCACTCGAAAAACTTTTGCCATACATTACTGAACACGGTTCAACAATGAGTGGTGATCACGAACCACTTGATGTTCAATACGTTTCAAAATCAATAATTGAAAAAAATAATATTGCTGATCAATTTAAATTAGCATTGCAAGAACGACATAAAGATGAAATTGAACGCGGGTTAACTTTAGTTGGACCACACCGCGACGAATTAGAAATTTTATTAAGTGGTATGCCGGCAAAAGGTTATGCATCACATGGTCAGTCATGGAGTATCGCTCTTGCTATGCGCTTAGCAACATTTAATGTTTTGCGCGAACATAATGACGATCCAATTTTAATTCTGGATGATGTGTTTGCTGAACTTGATCAGCGTCGCCGACTTAGATTGCTTAGCGCATTAACAAATGTTGAACAAACATTAATCACTGCAGCTGTGGTGGAAGATTTGCCAGAAGGACTAGCGGGCGAACAAATTTTGTTAGAGGATAACTAAATCGTGTTAACTGCAGACCAACAAGAATTCTTGCGCTCACTTCTTTCAAGAGCTCGAGTTAAAACCGGTGCAAAAATTGTTAAATCACAACAAACCCAAACTTTTGTTGACGAGCAAAGAAGTGGTTCTGGTCCCGATGAGCGCGACCCTGCAAAAATTGCTGGATTAATCGATAACTTAATTTTGAATAAAGGCTGGGATCTTCAACTTGCCACCGGAAAACTTCGAGCCAATTGGCAACAAATCGTCGGGGATGAAATTTCTGACCATATTTCGATCGAAGAGTTTCAATTAAATGCAAGTGGGCAGGATGGAACACTGGTTTTAAGAGCCGATTCGACCGCTTGGGCCACCCAATTGAAGTTACTTTTGCCAATCCTTGAAAAAAAGCTCGAAGAACAGATCGGCACTGGCCGATTAAGTGAAATTAAGGTGCTCGGACCGGCGGCACCATCATGGAAACATGGCCTAAGAAGTGTCCCTGGAAGGGGTCCAAGAGACACCTACGGGTAGTCATTTTTAGCCAATCTCAGGTGTCTTTAGAGACCCAAAACAGGTAGAATAAGAGCACTATAAAAACCGCAAAAAAGCCTTATTTCTATGCCTATTTTGGGCAAAATCGGGCTCAAATGGAAGGCCTTTTTAGTGTCATATGACGCAAGCGCCATTCAGGTACTTGAAGGCCTGGATGCCGTACGAAAACGCCCAGGTATGTACATCGGATCAACCGGTGAACGCGGTCTTCATCACATGGTTTATGAAGTTGTCGACAACTCTGTTGACGAAGCTTTAGCTGGTTACTGCAACGAAATTGATGTCACATTACTTGCTGATGGTGCTGTTCGAGTTGTTGATAATGGTCGCGGTATCCCAGTTGGCATCGTTGCATCTGAAGGAAAGCCAGCTGTTGAAGTTGTTTTAACTGTTTTGCACGCTGGTGGAAAGTTTGGCGGTGGCGGTTACGCAGTATCAGGTGGTCTGCACGGTGTTGGTGTCTCTGTTGTTAACGCACTTTCGAAAAAAGTTGACGTAGTTGTTCGAACTGATGGTGCGATTCACACTCAGTCATACAAACATGGCGTACCAGTTGCACCACTTAAGAAAGGTGCCAAGACCGAAGAGACTGGAACATCAGTAACTTTTTGGGCTGATGGCGACATTTTTGAAACAACTGTTTATGACTTTGAAACTCTTTCACGCCGCTTCCAAGAAATGGCTTTCTTAAATCGCGGTTTAACAATTCGCTTAACTGATGAACGAGCTGGCGTGAAAGTTATCGAAGATGATGTTGAAGGTGAAACCAAAGAAACTGGTCCAAAGTCAATTACCTATAAGTATGACGGCGGTATTTCAGATTTCGTTTCACACATCAATGCCCGCAAACAACCGATCCATTCAAGTGTGATCCATTTTGCGGCTGAAGATTCAAAGCGTGGATTAAGCCTTGAAGTGGCGATGCAGTGGAATAGCACCTATACCGAATCGGTCTATACCTTCGCTAACACCATTAACACCATCGAAGGTGGAACGCACGAGGAAGGTTTCCGTACCGCCCTTACCTCCCTTGTAAATAAGTACGCTCGCGAGTGGAGCATCCTTAAAGAAAAAGACCCAAACCTAAGTGGTGACGATGTCCGCGAAGGTCTAGCTGCAATCGTTTCAGTCAAACTTCGCGAACCACAATTCGAGGGTCAGACTAAAACCAAACTTGGTAACACCGAAGCTAAAACTTTCGTTCAAAAAATTGTTAACGAGCAACTTGCTGAATGGTTTGCAAAGAACCCAAGTGAAGGCAAAGACATTGCGCGCAAATCTGTGCAAGCAGCAACAGCTCGCATGGCTGCACGTAAAGCACGCGACCTTGCACGTAACCGAAAAGGTTTACTTGGTTCAAGTGGTCTACCTGGAAAATTAAAAGACTGTTCAAGTAATGAACCAAGTGAGTGCGAAGTATTTATTGTTGAAGGTGACTCAGCTGGTGGAAGTGCTGGTCAAGGTCGCGACCCGCGCACGCAAGCAATTCTGCCGATCCGCGGAAAAATTCTTAATGTTGAAAAAACTCGTTTAGATCGCGTATTACAAAATACTGAAGTGCAGGCAATCATTTCTGCATTCGGTACCGGTATTCAAGATGATTTTGATATCAACAAACTTCGTTACCACAAATTAGTTTTGATGGCTGATGCTGACGTTGACGGTCAACACATTCGCACTTTGCTTTTAACTTTCTTATTCCGATACATGAAGCCACTTGTTGATGGAGGCTATGTTTATTTAGCTCAACCACCGCTTTACAAAATCAAGTGGTCACGTGAAGCACCTGAATATGCATACAGCGATCGTGAACGAGACGCAGTTGTTGAAGCAGGTCTTGCTGCTGGAAAGAAACTTCGCCAAGAAGACATTCAGCGCTACAAAGGTCTTGGCGAAATGAACGCTGAAGAGCTTTGGGAAACCACTATGGATCCTGAGCGCCGTGTTCTATTGCAAATTACAGTTGACGACGCTGCTCAGGCTGACGCACTCTTTTCAACTTTGATGGGTGAAGACGTGGAAAGCCGTCGTTCGTTTATTCAGCGCAATGCCGCTGACGTTAGGTTCTTGGATATTTAATGGCAAAAAAAGACGAACCAAAAACACCTAAAAAGGCAGTTAAAGTAACCGAGCAACCGGTTGAAGAAACCATTGATCAAATCGAAATGGTTGACCTTAATGTTGAGATGCAAAGGTCTTATATCAACTATGCGATGAGCGTTATTGTTTCTCGCGCATTGCCTGATGTTCGTGATGGTTTAAAGCCAGTACACCGCCGCGTGATTTATGCGATGTATGACGGTGGCTACCGGCCGGATAAAGCATTTAGTAAGAGTGCTCGCGTTGTCGGTGAAGTTATGGGTCAGTATCACCCACACGGCGACTCGGCAATTTATGACACTTTAGTTCGCTTGACTCAAAGCTGGACACTTCGTTACCCACTTGTGCAAGGCCAAGGAAACTTTGGTTCACCAGGTAATGACTCCGCTGCAGCTTCTCGTTACACCGAATGTCGCATGGCACCACTTGCCATGGAAATGGTTCGCGATATTGATCAAGAGACCGTTGATTTTGTTCCAAACTATGACGGCAAAAATTTAGAACCAACAGTTCTGCCAAGCCGTTTCCCAAATCTTTTAGTTAATGGTTCATCAGGTATCGCTGTTGGTATGGCAACCAACATTCCGCCACACAACCTAAAAGAAGTTGCAAGTGGCGTGCAGTGGGCACTGGAACATCCAGATGCAACTCGGGAAGAATTGCTTGAAGCACTAACTGAACGAATCACCGGACCAGATTTCCCAACTGGCGGATTAATCGTTGGACGCAATGGAATTAAAGATGCTTATCGCGCTGGCCGTGGCTCCATCACCATGCGCGCAGTCACTGAAATCACTGAAGATAAGCGCGGCCGAGCAGTAATTGTTATTACTCAACTTCCTTACCAAGTTAATCCAGACAACTTGATGGAACGTATTGCTGAACTTGTTGATACCGGCAAGATCAATGGCATCGCTGACTTGATCGATGAATCAAGTTCCCGCACCGGTATGCGCATCGTTGTGGTTCTTAAGAAAGATGCTGTGCCAAAGGTTGTCTTAAACAACCTCTTTAAATACACCCAGCTTCAAGACAATTTCGGTGCCAACATGCTGGCTCTAGTTGATGGTGTTCCACGAACACTTTCTCTGGATGCTTTTGTGACCAACTGGATCGATCACCAGATTGAAGTAATTGCTCGCCGAACTGCATACCGCCTAAGAATTGCTGAAGAACGCGTTCACATTTTGATCGGCCTTTTGAAGGCCATCGAAGCAATTGATGCTGTAATCAAATTAATTCGCGCATCTGAATCTGCTTCTGCTGCCCAAGCCGGCTTGATGAAGCTATTAACAATCGATGAAATTCAAGCCCAAGCAATTCTTGATATGCAACTTCGCAAACTTGCTGCTCTTGAACGCAACGAACTTCAAACACAACACGACAAGTTGATGGCTGAAATTGCTGACTACAAAGACATCTTGAAGAGCGTTAAGCGCCAATACAAGATCGTCAGTGAAGAACTTGAAGAACTAGTAAATCGCTTTGGCGATGATCGCAAGACAAAAATTGTCGCTGCAGAAGATGACAGCATCACAACTGAAGATTTAATCGCAGAAGAACCAATTGTTGTAACACTTACCCAAAATGGTTACGTGAAGCGCACTAAGGCTGCGCTATACCGCGCCCAAAAACGTGGTGGCCGCGGTGTTAAAGGCGCAGCTCTTAAACAAGATGATGTTGTTACACATTTATTTGTCACCACAACACATCACTGGATTTTGTTTTTCACCAACAAGGGTCGAGTATTCCGTGTGAAAGCACACGAACTTGTTGAAGCCGGTCGCGATGCACGTGGTCAACACGTAGCCAATTTGCTTTCACTTGGCCAAGAAGAATTTGTCGCCCAAGTACTTGATCTTCGCGATTATGAGCAAGCACCATATTTAGTTCTAGCAACTAAGAATGGCGTGGTTAAGAAAACCAAACTTGCTGAATACGATTCAACTCGCAGTACTGGTTTGATCGCGATCAATCTAAAAGATGATGATGCAGTTGTGTCAGCGCAATTGATTTCTGATGATGACGATCTATTACTTGTTTCAAAACTTGGTAACTCAGTTCGCTTTAATGCAAGTGATGACACTTTGCGCCCAATGGGACGAAGTGCAACTGG
>JBEGTB010000036.1:0-2775 GCA_041179585.1 Actinomycetota bacterium | reverse complement strand
CAACTTTTTCAACGTTTGGTTCGGCTTTAACGTCATCGGCAAGCTTGGCAATTAGTGTTTCAGTGACTGGGTCACTAATCAATGTTGGTGAATCAACTATGAAAACCACACTTGCATCGCGAACTTTAAATTCATCGCGAAGCATATTGTCGACTTTGGCTGATTCACTATTTGGGTTGTCGTAACCTTGCGACTTCACATTGCTAAATACGCCAATTCCAATCGCACCTGCCAGTGCGATAAAGGCGATATAGGAAGCAAGAATTGCTTTGCGATGACGAACTACAAAGTGACCAAGACGATCGAACACGAATTAACTCCTAAAGGGGAACCCTTAAGAGTCTGCCACGTTAGAGGACTTTGGTAACTTTCAGGCTCTTTGTCTTAGTCGAAACTGTATTAACCGCTGAGGCAGCCACAACTCTGAACTTGTGGGTACCAGTCCTGATAGATGACCAACGAAGTGACCAGACACCTTTTTTGCCAGTTGTGTCTGTAGCAATAGTTACCCACTGAGAATTTTGCAGGACCTGCAACTTCACTGCCACACCACTCATAACTGGTGACACCCTTCCGGTCACAACCGGGCGAGCACGCCTTACCTTGCTTGACTGCCAAGACACTGAAGTTATTGATTTAACTTTCTTTGTTGCAGTTGCCGTAGGAGTGGAGACACTTGGAGCCGGAGCAGCAGGTGCGGCCGGCGCTGGAGCGGCTGGTGCTGGCGCAGCTACCGTCGGGGTTGGTGTTGGAGTTGAGGCAGCAACTACCGGAGTCCAGGTAATGGCAGATAGGTAAGTGGAATAAGAACGAAGCAGAGTTCTAAGTTCATCTGGGGTCACTGGCTGCCCAAATGCAATTGTTAAAACCGTGGCTGTCCCGTTTGAATCGGTAAGAGTTAGTTTCTTTGCGCCGCCACTTGCATATTTTTCCGTAATTTCAAATGAAGCAACATTTGCAACACTTACACCTTGGCCAGCAAGTCGAGAAACTAAATCAGCTTGGGTGATCGTTACAGTCCAACTTGAAAGTGAATTTCCGACACGTGGATCAAGTGAGTAGGGGTCATCAACTGAAACTAAATAAGTTGCACTGCCAGAACCCCATTCGTTCTTTGGTTGAGTTTTTCCGCCAGTTGAAGCTGTGTAATAGCCGGTGATGACATCTGTGCCATTAAGAATTACTTTGCCTTTATTGGCATCTGTTTGATTAAGCGTTGCATTTACTGCAGCAACCCAAGCACTGCCACTGGATAGATATTCTTTACTAAAACCAACATAGTTTTGATCAACTGTTGAAGAAAAAATCTGACAGCCACAATCATCGCGATCGGCACTTGGGAAATCAATTTGTTTACGAGTGCCGTAGGTTCTTGCAGCAATTACTTGCGCCTTTAGTGCTTCCGCATGCCAACTTGAAGGCACTTCACCGATTCCATAAAGGTATTCGGTATTTAGTTTCATGGTGTTAACCGCTTGCAAGTCGCGATCAACAACAACGCCAGGCTTTAATGCGCTAACAAAAATATCGATTGTTCCGTATTTATATCTGTGAACACAGTTACTTGTTGAACATGATCCAACTAAACCAAGCATGCCAATTGAAGTGCTGCCAATCGGTCCACCATTGACGTTGGCAAGTGTTGAAGTATTATCCCAAGTAATAGTTGCAGTTGTACTAGCAGTCACGGTGGCAATACCGGAACCGCTTAGAACGTAGGAAGTTCCAGATAATACAAAGGTGTAGTCAACATCGTAAGTAACGCCAGGAACAGCAACGCCACCAATTGTGATTGCTGGTTGAACTGCAACAGCATTTGTATTTGATGGATCATCTTCAAAGCGAAGCGCCATCATTGGAGTGTCACCTTCGACACTGACTTTTATATTTGGATTTGCGGTGTAGTCATATTCAGAAACTGTTGTGCCTTGGTAATAGTAGGTAACAATTTCTTCGGCAGTCTTTCCTCCGTATGCAGCCATACCTTGAGCACCATATTGAGATAAACCAACACCATGACCATGACCTGAGCCAGTGATAGTAAAGGATGAAGGAACATCAGCTGCATTTGCTGAAGTGGTGCCAAGAAGGCTGATACCCATGGCAAGAGCCACGGCGATGCGAGGAAGTTTCAATGCCTTAACTTTCGGGGAAGTGACGTACTTATAAAAAATAACCCGTAAATACAGTCTTTTTCGGAATCAACATGCGTTTTATGCCATAAATAAAGGTGATTTCGCTATCAGGAAACAGTTAATGGCTAAATTTCAACCCAAATCACACGTGACCTACGATTAGAGGGCAACAAGGCGAAGATACTTCGCAAAATCAAAAGGATTCCAAAGTTGGGCGTATTAGATAAGGTACTTCGCGCTGGCGAAGGCAAGATTCTGCGCCGATTGGAATCAATCGCCAAACAGGTCAACGCCCTAGAAACTCACTTCACCGCAATGAGCGATGAAGAACTAAAAGGTATGACTGGTGAATTCCGTTCGCGCATTAGCGAAGGTGAATCATTAGATGACCTGATGCCAGAGGCATTCGCAGTTGTTCGCGAAGCTGCCCGCCGCACTCTTGGTCAGCGCCACTATGACGTTCAGATTATGGGTGGCGCCGCACTTCATCTTGGCAACATTGCTGAAATGCGAACCGGTGAAGGTAAAACATTAGTTTCAACACTTCCTGCATATTTGAATGCACTTGCTGGAAACGGCGTGCACATCGTTACCGTTAACGATTACTTAGCCGCTCGTGACGCGCAGTGGATGGGTCGCG
>JBEGTB010000035.1:0-2622 GCA_041179585.1 Actinomycetota bacterium | reverse complement strand
TAAACCTAGGCAAGCAAACTAACGGCATTATTTGTGGTGCTAGAAACTTTGTTGAAGGCGACTTAGTTGTTGTTGCAACTCCTGGAACCACACTTCCAGGTGATTTCACCATCACAGCTCGTGAGACTTACGGCAAGACTTCAAATGGCATGATCTGTTCTGCTAGAGAGCTTGGTATTGGCGAAGATCACGATGGCATCATTATTTTGCCTGCCGGTAGCGCTAAACCTGGCGATGATGCATTCCCAATCCTTGGCCTTGGCGAAGAAGTTTTAGATATCGCAGTTACCCCAGACCGTGGCTACGCACTTTCAATTCGCGGACTTGCTCGGGAGTACGCAATTGCAACTGGACAGGCTTACGTTGATCCAGGTGTTCAGTTGCCAGAACTTCCAGAAGCCAGCGGGGAAGCAGTTCAGGCAGCAAGTGATGATCGGGATTCTTGCGATCTTTTAGTTCTGCACACCCTTAGCAACTTCAATCCAGCAACCCCAACACCTGATTTTATGAAGGCTCGATTGGCTGCAGTTGGCGTTCGTTCAATTTCATTTGCAGTTGATGTGACTAACTATGTGATGTTTGAAGTTGGCCAGCCACTTCACGCATTTGATGCTGACAAAGTCACTGGAACAATTCGTGCTCGCCGCGCCAAAAAAGGTGAGCAACTAGAAACCCTGGATCACACCAAGCGCGATCTAACTACAGATGACTTAGTAATCGCTGATGACAAGGCAGCTCTTTCTGTGGCTGGTGTCATGGGCGGTGCTTATAGCGAAATCACAGATGAGACCACTCGGATTGTGATTGAAGCGGCTCACTTTGATGCAGTTTATGTCGCACAAACAAGTCGTCGACACAAACTATCTTCAGAAGCATCACGTCGATTTGAACGCGGCGTTGATCGCATGCTTCCACCGATTGCCGCAGCTCGCGCTTCACAATTATTGATTCAATACGGTGGTGCAAAACTTGAAGGTGTTAGCGGTGTTGAAACAGCGCCAAACCCAGTTGTGATCGATTTTGATCCGCAATTAACTTCCCGCACTGCAGGTCGCGATTATGACGACAATGCATCAAGTGCGATTTTGACTTCACTTGGTTGCCAAGTTGAATCAGCAAAGGGGACCTGGACAGTTAAGCCACCATCATGGCGACCAGATCTTGCGATGCCAATTGATCTAGTTGAAGAAATCATTCGCATCGATGGATATGAAAAAGTTCCAACCCGTCTTCCAGTTGGCCCACACGGTCGTGGCCTAACAACAAATCAGCGGCTGCTTCGCCGTGCTGGTTTGCACCTAGCTGGACTTGGCTTAGTTGAAGTTCGCAATTATCCATTCGTTGGCACAAGTGAACTAGACGCACTTGAACTTGCCCCAGATGCAAGTCGTCGTCATGCACTTCGCCTAGCTAACCCGCTTTCTGAGGAACAACCATTCCTTCGCACTACATTGCTTCCAGGATTACTTGGGGCAGTGGCGCGAAATACATCACGAGGCTTTAACGATGTCAGCCTTTTTGAAATCGCAAGTGTTGTGCTGCCAAGTAAAGATCAGAAGGCAACTGGATCAACTAATCCACCAAGACCATCAGTTGAATCACGCCCAAGTGACAAAGACTTAGCCAAGATCGAAGGACTACTTCCAGCTCAGCCACTTTACGCTTCTGGTGTTTTAACCAGCGCTACTTGGGATAGGGCAATTGAAATTGTTTTATCTTTGGCAGCTGAACTTGGCGTTACGTTAACTGTTCAAAAAGCAGATATTGCTCCATGGCATCCAGGGCGCTGTGCTCAAGTTCTACTTGGCAAAGAAGTTATCGGTACAGCCGGTGAACTCACCCCGCGCGTTATCGAAAACCTAGGTTTACCAAAGCGAAGCGTCGCTTTTGAACTTGATTTAACTGCACTATTTGCAGCAGCGAACACAACCCCAAGTGCTCCACGTATTTGGACTTTTCCAATCGCCAAAGAAGACATCGCTCTTGTGGTTAAAAAAGATGTCGCTGCAAGTGACTTAATGCAGGTTGTTAAAGACGCAGCAGGCGAGATTTTGGAAGAGATCAATCTGTTCGATGTTTACGAGGGCAACCAAGTTCCTGAAGGTCATAAGTCAGTAGCTTTCGCTCTTCGTTTCCGTGCAAGTGATCGCACGCTTTCTGCTGAAGAAGTGGCTAACGCTAGAACTGCTGCGGTTGATGCTGCGGCTAAGAAATTCGGCGCAAGCCTTCGCGCTTAATTCGCAAAATTTAGTCGATCTTAGAAATACCTCTATATTTAACGTATGAAAACCGTCGCTATAGCAGGAGCATCTGGCTACGCGGGCGCGGAATTAATCAGAATTATTCATGATCATCCTGAATTCCAATTACAAACTATTGCAGCTGGTAGCAATAGCGGAAGCAAATTGATCGATGTTCACCCACAATTTGCCAGCGTTCCAGCTCTGGCCAAATTAGTTTTTGTTGACACCAACCCAGAAAACTTAAAAGCAGATCTAATTTTCTTTGCACTGCCACATGGTCAATCTGCTGAACTAATTGCAAAACTGCCTAGCGACCAAGCGGTTGTTGATTTAGGTGCGGATTACCGCTTAACCGATAAAGCGGATTGGGAAAAGTATT
>JBEGTB010000034.1:0-8817 GCA_041179585.1 Actinomycetota bacterium | reverse complement strand
TGTCATAGTCAGTAGAAACTGTTTCTGGGTTGCAGTTAATCATGATGGTGTCGTAACCCTTTTCGCGAAGAGTTAGCGATGCGTGCACACATGAATAATCAAATTCGATACCTTGACCGATACGGTTAGGTCCTGAACCCAAAATTATTACTGCTGGGTTTGTACGCGGGGTGACTTCATTTTCTAAGTCATAAGACGAGTAGTGATACGGAGTCTTTGCGGCAAATTCAGCAGCACAAGTGTCAACAGTTTTATAAACCGGTCGAAGATCAAAGGTGTGACGGATTGTGCGAACACCTTCTTCGCTAATTCCGCGAATCTTTGCAATCTGTAGATCAGAAAATCCATGGCGTTTACCTTGGGTCAACACTTCCCGATCCAGCACAGTTGCACGCTTTAAATCTCTAGCAACTTCACAAAGCAGAACTATTTGATCTAAAAACCATGGATCGATTTTGGTTGCTTCAAAAACTTGATCAATCGAAGCTCCAGCCCAAAGTGCCAATTGAACTTCGTTCAATCTGCCATCGTGTGGCACTTTCATCTTGGTTAAAAGATCAGGGATGTTGATTTCACTTGGATCCTTGGACCAGTCAAATACTGCTTCTTTGCGTTCAATTGAACGAAGTGCTTTTTGCAAACTTTCAGTGAAGTTACGGCCAATCGCCATGGCTTCACCAACAGACTTCATTGTTGTAGTCAGTGTTTGATCAGCTGTTGGGAATTTTTCAAATGCAAAGCGTGGAACCTTTGTAACCACGTAATCAAGTGTTGGTTCAAACGAAGCTGGTGTTTCTTGGGTGATGTCATTTGGAATTTCATCAAGGGTGTAACCAATTGCCAGGCGGGCTGCAATTTTGGCAATTGGGAAACCAGTTGCTTTAGAAGCAAGGGCTGATGATCTTGAAACTCGTGGGTTCATTTCAATAACGATGATTCGCCCGTTATCTGGGTTGATCGCAAACTGAATGTTACAGCCACCAGTATCAACGCCAACTGCGCGAATAATTGCAATACCTAGATCGCGAAGTTTTTGGAATTCACGGTCAGTAAGTGTCATTGACGGTGCAATGGTGATTGAGTCACCTGTGTGCACGCCCATTGGATCAACGTTTTCAATTGAACAGACCACAACTACGTTGTCGTGATGGTCACGCATCAATTCAAGTTCGTATTCTTTCCAGCCAATAATTGATTCTTCAAGCAAGACTTCTGTTGTTGGTGATGCCTGTAGACCAAGGCCTGCAATTCGATGTAAATCGGCTTCGTTGTAAGCAATGCCTGAGCCGGCGCCACCCATTGTGAATGATGGACGAACCACAACTGGGTAACCAAGTTCATTAACACCGTTTAAACAATCTTCCATAGTGTGACAAACAAATGACTTGGCACTTTCGCCACCAATTTGCTCGACTATCCCGCGGAAGATCTCGCGGTTTTCCCCGCGTTCAATCGCATCGACATTTGCACCAATAAGTTCAACTTTGTATTTCTGCAACACACCATTGGCATGAAGTGCCATGGCTGTATTTAATGCAGTCTGTCCACCAAGGGTTGGCAATAGCGCATCTGGTCGTTCTTTTTTGATAATGCTTGCGACAACTTCAGGTGTGATCGGTTCGATGTAAGTCGCATCAGCAAATTCTGGATCAGTCATGATCGTTGCTGGATTGCTATTAACCAGAATTACGCGAAGGCCTTCGGCTTTTAATACTCGACAAGCTTGAGTACCTGAGTAATCGAATTCACATGCCTGGCCAATCACAATTGGGCCAGAGCCGATCACCATTACCGATTTAATGTCTTTACGTTTAGGCACTAGCGCTTACCGCCCATCAAATCGACGAAGCGATCAAACAAATATGCAGAATCATGCGGTCCAGCTGCTGCTTCTGGGTGATACTGCACGCTAAATGCTGGAACATCTAAACATTCCAAACCTTCAACCACATTGTCATTTAGACAAACATGACTAACTCGGACTTTGCCAAATTTTGTTTTGCTGTCTTTATCTATTGGAGCGTCAACAGCGAACCCATGATTATGGGCGGTGACTTCAACTTTTCCAGTTTTGCGATCCATAACTGGCTGGTTAATACCGCGATGGCCGTAGCGCAATTTATAAGTACCAAAACCTAATGCGCGACCTAGGATTTGATTTCCAAAACATATACCGAAAAACGGTCGCTTGGCTTCAAGGGTTGCCTGCACAAGTGCAACAGCATGCGCTGCGGTTGCGGGGTCACCCGGACCATTAGAAACAAAAACGCCATCTTTACCAAGATCTAGTAATTCCGTTGCACTGATATCTGATGGCACAACATGAACTTCAATCCCGCGCTGCGCCATTAGGTGAGGTGTCATTGATTTGATGCCTAGGTCAAGGGCGGCAACTTGGAATTTCTTTTCACCAATTGCTGGCACAACATAAGTTGCATTAGTTGAAACTGTTTCAGAAAAACTAGCTCCTGCCATTTCTGGCACCTCTTGAACTTTAGAAATCATGGTGGCAACAGAATGATTTGCTGCTTCCCCACTAAAGATGCCAACACGCATCGCGCCTTGTTCGCGCAAGTGACGAGTTAGGGCTCGAGTATCAATTCCGCTGATTCCAACAACATTTTGTTTTTTAAGTTCATCGTCTAAAGAACGCTTTGCTCGCCAATTTGATGGCATGCGGGCTGGGTCACGAACAACATACCCAGCAACCCAAATCTGCCCGGATTCATCATCTTCGTCATTCCACCCGGTGTTGCCGATGTGCGGAGCTGTCTGGACAACAACCTGACCGCAATAAGAGGGATCAGTAATGGTTTCTTGGTAGCCAGTCATGCCTGTGGCGAATACGGCTTCGCCAAATGCAATACCTTCTGCTCCGTAAGACTTACCCGTGAAGACTTGTCCGTCTTCAAGTACGAGTACGGCTTGTGTCACTCCCTGGCTCCCATTTCTGCATTGCGCAGTTTGCCGGGGAAGTTTTTGACTGCATTAACTATTAATTCATGATCAGAGTGCCGGTTTACCCGCACCCCCGTGTCAACGGCTAGATCGCCTAATTGCCAAGTGATTTTTAGTAGTCCGTTTTTCTCGACTACATCACCTGCAATGCCTCTACCTGTTGAAATCGCTTGGATGTGTTCTTGACCAATCCACAGATGGAAACTGGAGTCATCTGTAATAAAGATGCCTTCAGTAAATATCTCGATGAAAACACCACGTGGTGTGCCAAGACGTTGATTAGTAATTCGATCTAGCCAATTTCCAGCTGTCGTTGTGCCAGCAAACCTGGCTGCAACTTTTGGGCTAATTGAAGTTGAATTACTTGGAACTAAAGTTTCGATCTGGGCAATTTCTCTTTTGCCCCTTGCGCGCCATCCATGTCGCATTCCCAGAATCGCTAGAACAAAAATTGCAACTAGTAAAAGCACTAATCCAATACGTGCTGGCCAGTTAGTAACTGGCGCTGAAGATGCAGTTTGGATTAATGCGCTAATCATTTGGCAATTTCCCCATTAAGCACAGTTGGTTCACCATGGAAAATTGTTGCAACGACCTGCCCTGGCAAAGTTAGTTCGCGATAGGGCGTATTGCGACTGCCACTTTCAGTTTTTGTTGGGTCAACCTTGATTTCAACATTTGGGTTAAACACAACGATGTTCGCTGGTTTACCTTCTTTGATTGGTTGACCTTGATCGAATACTCGGCCAATCTTGGCTGGGTTAACTGACATCACATCAGCAACCCTGCTCCAGGTGATTAGTCCAGTCTTAACCATGGTTGCATTCACAATCGCAAGCGCCGATTCAAGGCCAGTCATACCAAATGCTGCTGCTGTCCATTCACAATCTTTATCTTCGGCAGGATGCGGCGCATGATCTGTTGCCACAATGTCGATCGTGCCATCAGCTAGACCAGCGCGAACTGCATCAACATCTTTTTGGGTGCGAAGTGGTGGATTCACTTTATAAATCGGATCGTAAGAAGTTACGACATCATCAGTGAAGAATAAGTGATGCGGTGTTACTTCAGCAGTCACATTAATCCCTCGGCCTTTAGCCCAGCGAATAATTTCAACGCTTCCGGCAGTTGATAAGTGACACACGTGAAGACGTGATCCAACGTGTTCAGCAAGTAATACATCTCTTGCGATGATTGCCTCTTCAGCAACTGCTGGCCACCCAGCTAAACCTAATTTTCCAGAAAGCTCGCCTTCGTTCATTTGCGCGCCATCGGTTAAACGTGGTTCTTGAGCATGCTGGGCAACAACACCATCAAAAGCTTTTACGTATTCAAGAGCGCGACGCATAAGTGCTGCGTCATGAACGCATTTACCGTCATCGCTAAATACGCGCACATTTGCTGCGCTATCTGCCATTGCGCCAAGTTCAGCAAGAGCGTTGCCTTCTAAGCCTTTAGTAACTGCGCCAACTGGGCGAACATCAACTAAGCCAGCTTCTTGGCCAAGTCGCCAAACTTGTTCAACCACACCTGCAGTGTCAGCAACTGGGTTTGTGTTCGCCATCGCGTGAACTGCGGTGAAGCCACCCTTAGCTGCTGCGCGTGATCCAGACAAAACTGTTTCAGCATCTTCTCTTCCTGGTTCACGAAGATGGGTGTGCAAATCAACTAAGCCAGGAAGTGCGACACAATCTGTGCCATCGATAACGGTGTCAGCACTTAAGTTCTTGCCGATCTTGGCAATCAAGCCTTCTTCAATCAAGATGTCGTTTACATCGGTGCCTAGAATGCTGACGTTTTTGATTACAACTGATTTTGTGTTCATTAGATCCCCGATCCACCAAGAAGTAAATAAAGCACTGCCATGCGAACACTCACACCATTTGCAACTTGTTCGACCACAACTGACCGTGTTGAATCTGCGGCATCTGCTGAAATTTCCATTCCACGATTCATGGGTCCTGGGTGCATCACAATTGCATGATCTGCCATTGCATTCATGCGCGCTTTGGTTAGACCGTAACGATTGCTGTATTCGTGTGCATTTGGAAAGTAAGACTGATTCATGCGTTCGCGCTGCACGCGTAACATCATCACAGCATCCGTATCAGCTAGTGATTCATCTAAATCATAGGAAACTTCGCAGCCCCAGCTTTCAACGCCAATTGGTAGCAAAGTTGGCGGAGCAACTAAGCAAACTTTGGCGCCAAGAGTGTGTAGCAAGATGACATTTGATCTGGCAACTCGACTATGCAAAATGTCGCCAACGATTGTTACTTTGGCGCCAGTTAAATCCCCACTTGCATCGCGAAGATGTTTACGAAGCGTGAAAGCATCTAGCAGTGCTTGGGTTGGATGTTCGTGTGTTCCATCACCAGCGTTAACCACACCACCTGAAATCCAGCCGGCGTTGGCTAATCGATGTGGCGCGCCACTGCTGCTGTGCCGAACAACTACCGCGTCTGCGCCCATTGCTTCAAGAGTTAATGCGGTGTCTTTAAGACTTTCACCCTTTGAAACACTTGATCCCTTTGCTGAAAAGTTGATCACATCAGCACTTAAGCGTTTAGCTGCAGCTTCAAATGACATGCGAGTGCGAGTTGAATCTTCGAAGAACAAGTTAACAACAGTGCGACCACGAAGTGGTGGAAGCTTGCCAACACCTTGTTCGGTAGCAGCTGCCAATTGCGCTGCGGTATCTAGGACCAGGATTGCTTCATCGTGGCTTAGATCACTTGCGCTTAGAAGGTGTTTCATCGGCCACCCTCGATTGCGATTTCATCTACGCCATCGCGTTCAACTAAGTGAACTCGAACTGATTCTTTATTTGAAGTTGGCAGGTTCTTGCCCACATAATCAGCGCGGATCGGCAGTTCCCTATGACCACGATCAACTAGCACCGCCAGTTGAACAGCTTGTGGTCTTCCGTGTTCGCTCAGTGCATCAAGTGCAGCGCGAATTGTGCGGCCAGAGAAAAGCACGTCATCAACAAGGACAACTAAGCGACCTTCGATGCCTTCAGCAGGAATACTTGTTGGTAGCAGCGCTCTTGCTGGGCGAAGGCGAAGGTCATCGCGGAACATCGTCACATCAATTGCGCCAACTGGAACTGTTGTTCCTTGGATTTCAGAAATTTTTGCAGCAAGGCGCGCAGCTAAATCTGCACCTCTTGTTGGAATACCCATCAAAGTTAGATTTTGCGCACCTTGAGTGCGTTCAATAATTTCGTGGGCTAATCGAGTTAATGCTCTGGAAATATCACTTGAATCGAGAACTACTCGAGAATCGCCAGACTTGGCGGGCTCAGCGGTATGCGTCATCTTCTCGCCTCCTTATCTGCCTCACGGGACAGTACTTAAAGGATTCGCGTTCGCTAGAACTTTTGTTACTTTAGCACGAGCTTAGCCAGTTGGTCATCTTGACCCAAAGAAACTAACTAATAAAGGATTGTTAATCCAGGTTGGCTGCGCCATGACCCAATTGGTGCACGCGCATACCGTTTGTGGTGCCAGGTACGCCAGGTGGCACACCTGCGATCACCACAACGTGTTCGTTTCTGGCAAAGCGACCAAGGTCAAGAAGTGTGCGGTCAATTTGTTCAACCATGTCATCTGTGTGATGCACAGGTGGAACCAAGAAAACTTCAGTTCCCCAAGCAAGAGCTAATTGATTTCGAACGCGTGGGTTTGGCGTGAAAGCCAAAATACTGTTTTCTGGACGGTGTCTTGACACAAGCAAAACACTTCGGCCAGTTTCAGTGAAAACCACAAGACTTTTTGCGTGAATATGGGTTGCCACATCAACCGCAGCTGCAGTCATGGCTAGAGCAGTTGAGTCACTGCCATCATCACTAATCTTTGGCAGACGTTGCAAGGCTTCTTTTTCAATATGTTCGATGATTCGACTCATTGTTTGAACAGTTAATGCTGGGTGCTGACCAACGCTTGTTTCACCTGAAAGCATCAAGGCATCGGCGCCATCAAGGACTGCGTTAGCCACGTCACTTGCTTCAGCGCGGGTTGGGCGTGAGGCGGTGATCATTGAATCAAGCATTTGAGTTGCCACAATTACTGGCTTACCAGCAGCGCGGGCAAGAGTAATTGCTTCTTTTTGAACTAGCGGAACTTCTTCAAGTGGCAGTTCAACGCCAAGATCACCACGGGCAACCATGATTGCATCAAAGGCATTAACGATTTCTTCCAGATTTTCAACAGCCTGTGGTTTTTCAATCTTGGCGATAACCGGGATACGAATACCTTCTTCGCCCATAATTCGGTGCACATCATTAATGTCAGCTGCGCTTCGCACAAATGAGAGTGCGATCATGTCAACGCCTTGACGAAGTGCCCAGCGAAGATCATCAATGTCTTTTTCAGAAAGTGCTGGAACGCTAACTGCAACACCTGGCAGGTTAATGCCTTTGTGGTCACTTAACGTGCCACCTTCAATAACCTTGGTCACCACGTCAGTTGGTGTAACTGAAACAACCTCTAGAGAAACGCGACCATCATCAATAAGTAGGCGATCCCCTGGTTTACAGTCACCTGGCAAACCTTTATAAGTTGTGCCACAGATTGTCTTATCCCCTGGCACATCGCGATTTGTGATTGTGAACTGGTCGCCAACGATTACATCAACTGGGCCATTAGCAAAAGTTTCTAGGCGAATTTTTGGACCTTGTAGGTCAGCCAGGATCCCGATTCCGCGAAGAGTTTCATCGGCCATTTGGCGAACCATGGCATAAGACTTGGCATGCACTTCATGGCTGCCATGAGACATGTTTAACCGAGCCACATTCATACCAGCATGAATTAAGTCACGGATAGCTTCTGGGGTAGAAACTGCTGGACCGAGCGTACATACGATTTTGGCGCGACGCACAAAAAAATCCTTTTCTGTTAAACCTTGATTAGTTTACGGGAGTAGCTGTCGATCAGTTGGTTTGATCGGTGTTGGCAATGTTGTTTCGCCCATTAAATAGCGATCAACATTTGCAGCTGCCGATCTTCCTTCGGCAATTGCCCAAACAATTAGTGATTGACCACGACCGGCATCGCCAGCAACGAAAACCCCAGGTTTGCTTGTTGCAAAATTTCCATCGCGATTTATGTTTCCACGCGGATCGATTTCAACACCAAATTGTTCAACCAGTGATCCTTGTTCAGGACCAACAAAGCCCATTGCCAAAAGAACCAAATCTGCTGGCAAAGTTTTTGTTGAACCAGCAACTGGTTCGAACTTTCCATTCTTGAATTCAACTGAAGTCAATTCGATTGATTCAACTTTGCCATTGCCAGTGAATTTGGTTGTTGAAACTGCGTACTCACGCACGCCACCTTCTTCGTGCGCGCTAGTTACGCGATAAAGCATTGGATAAGTTGGCCATGGACTTGAACTCGGACGTTGCTCTGGTGGGATTGGCATAATTTCAAGTTGAGTAACACTTGCCGCGCCTTGACGAAGTGCTGTGCCAAGACAGTCAGCTCCAGTGTCACCACCACCGATCACAATTACATGCTTACCTTCAGCACTAATTGAAGGTGCTTCAAAATCACCTTGAGCAACTCGATTAGCGATCGGTAAATATTCCATCGCTTGGTAAATACCCTCTAGTTCACGACCTGGAACTGGAAGATCGCGCCAAGCTGTTGCGCCAACGGCCAAGACAACTGAGTCATAGCGATCAAGTAAATCTTGGGCAGACATATCAACACCGATTTCAACGCCGGTGCGAAAACGAACGCCTTCTTCTTCCATTTGAGCTAACCGACGATCGATGTGATGTTTTTCCATTTTGAATTCTGGAATGCCATAGCGAAGTAAGCCGCCAATTCGATCAGCACGTTCATAAACCACAAC
>JBEGTB010000033.1:0-5531 GCA_041179585.1 Actinomycetota bacterium | reverse complement strand
GAGCGCTGGGGTCACACCGATGCCTATAAAGAATCAGCAAACCGACTTAAGAATTACACACCTGAAGACATCGAATTAGCCAAGAAAGCAATGAGTGAAGCCACTCTTGAGATGCTTGATGCAATGAAAGCAGGACTGCCAGCTGATTCACCTCAAGCCATGGCAGGGGCCGAGGCACATCGGGCTTCAATTACTGACTGGTGGTATGAGTGTGGTTATGACATGCACACAAATCTTGCAGCGATGTATGTGGCTGATGAGCGGTTTGCCAAGACTTATAACGACATGGCTCCTGGATTAGCCCAGTATGTGCATGACGCCATTTACGCCAATGCAATTGCTAAGAGTTAATTGACTTCAGTTAGCGCTTTTGCCAAAGTTTGATTGAAAATTTCTTGAGGCTGCGCGCCAGAAATCGCATACTTTCGATCCACCACATAAAACGGAACTCCGTTGGCACCGAACTGATGTGCAGTTGCTTGATCTATTTCGACTTCACCAGTGAATTCATCACTTGCCAGCAGTTTGAGGGCTAGTGCTTTCTCCAAGCCAATCTGGCTAGCTAAATTTGATAAAACTTCGTGATCAAATAATGAGCCTGATTTTTCGAAATAACTTGAATACATGGCTTCAAGAAGTTCATCTTGCTTGTTGAATTTCTCTGACCAGATTAAAAGTCGATGCGCATCTTTGGTGTTGCCAGAAAGTGTGTCATTTAAGTTGTAGCAAAGACCTTCGCCATCTGCGATTTCACAAACATTTGCTTGCATTACAGCCACTTGGTCAGGGGTGACCCGATACTTTTCAGCAAGCATTTTTTGAGTGCTTACGGTTTCATCAGCTGCAGGATTCAGTTGAAAAGCTCGGTGAACTACTTGAACCTCTGCCCCAGCTGGCAAATCTGCGATAGCTTTTTGCAAACGTCGGCGACCAATAAAGCACCATGGACAAACCACATCTGACCAAACTTCGATAATCACTTTTGTCCAACTTCTCTAATCATTCGCTGATAAAACAAACCTGGTTTTGAAGTGCTCGGTACAGGTTCACCCTTGTTTTCAAATCCAAGAGATAAATAAACATCAATTGCGGATTGATTGTATTGCCAGACGCCTAAACCTTGAATCTGCCAATTTCGCTTTTGGGCATTTTCATCCAAGTATTCGAAAAGTGCTCTCATCAAGCCTCTACCTCGAACGCTTGGATCAACCCAACAACCACCAATCCAGCAAGTTGCCCCAAAATCCCCAGTGAGATTTTCGATTGTTAAAAGTGCGCAATCTTTACCTTCAAGAACTGCTACCACCGGAACAATTTTTTCAAATTTACTTTCCCAGTCACTTTGCGACTCTTGGCTAACTTTTTGAACATCGCCACCAAAAGCATCTGGGTCCGACTGCAAACTGGCAAGACGAATGTCTCGGAAACGTTCCCAATCTTGGGCAGAAAGTTCTTGAATTATCAGCGATTCAGGATTCGTTGAAGACATACTTCATTGTCTATGACTTGGATAACTTTTCTCAAATCAAAGGCATAATTAAATTATGAACTTAAGCAACATTGAACTAACCATGCTTGATGGAAGTAAAACGAATTTTGGAAAGTACGCTGACAAAGTAGTACTGGTTGTAAATGTAGCTTCTCGCTGTGGCTTAGCACCACAATATGAAGCCCTAGAAGCGATGCAAAAGAAATATGGCGATCGGGGTTTCACTGTGCTTGGATTTCCGTCAAATCAGTTCATGCAAGAACTTAGTTCGGGTGATGCAATCTCTGAATACTGCTCTACAACTTGGGGCGTAACTTTCCCGATGACTGAAAAGGTGAAGGTTAACGGACGAAATCAGCATCCGCTTTATGCACAGTTAACAAAATCAAAAGATGAGTCAGGTAAATCAGGTCGTATTCTTTGGAACTTTGAAAAGTTTTTGATTTTGCCAAATGGCCAGGTTCACAGGTTTAGACCAACAACTAAGCCAGATGATCCTGAAATTATCAACTTGATTGAAGCAAACTTAACTAAGTAATTCTTTAACTCTTGGAATCACTTGAGTTCCATAAAGTTCAAGCGATTTTAATAGTTGGTCTTGTGGGATTGGGCCATTCACGTACTTAAAATCAAACCTTGTCGCGCCAACGGCTTTCATTGCTCTGGCAATTTTCCGGGCAACCGTCTCTGGGCTGCCTACGTAAAGTGATCCAAAGTTTGCTTCAGTTAAGTAGTGGTCTTTGGACATTGGACTCCAGCCACGTTCACGGCCAATTCGGCCAAACATTGTTTGGTAATGCGGCCATAGCTGTTCAAGTGCTTCTTCATCAGTTTCAGCTAAGTGACCTGGTGAATGAATTGAAATTGGAAGTGGTGCTTTTCCAAATTCACTGAGCGCCTGGTAATAAAGCTGCGCAAATGGCGCAAACCGTGCAGGATCCCCACCAATAATTGCTAATGCTAATTGCGCGCCAAGTCTGGCAGCTCTAATAACTGAATCCGGTGAGCCACCAACACCTACGCGAAGTGGGATGGCACCACGTTCAGTTTTTGGATAAACCTCTTGGTTACTTAGTGGCGCCCTTGTTTGACCAGACCAGGTAACCGAACCTTCTTTTAGAAGTTCAACTAAAAGTTCTAGCTTTTCTTCAAATAAAACGTGGTAGTCATTTAGGTTGTAGCCAAAAAGTGGGAATGACTCAGTGAATGATCCCCTACCTGCCGTTATTTCAGCGCGACCATTTGAAAGGGCATCAACTGTTGCAAATCGTTGATAAACCCGAACTGGGTCATCACTTGAAAGAACTGTTACGCCAGTTCCCAAAATAATGTTTTTAGTAACTGTGGCAATACCTGCTAAAACTGTGTCAGGTGCTGAAACTGAAAAATCATCTCGGTGGTGTTCACCAACGTTAATTGCATGAATGCCCAGTTCATCTGCGAATTTTGCCTGTTCAACTAAGTTTCTAATTGTCTGCGCTGCGGTAAGTGGTTTGCCAGTTGAATCACTGCCCATGTCACCAAATGTGTCTAGGCCAAAAAGTAATTCGTTTGCGTTAACCATGATAAAAGTATAAAACCAGTTAGTTGAAAGTTCAACTAACTGGTTTTATTAACCATTACGCTCTAGATGAACTCAACACCTTGGGCAAGTGGAAGCTTGCCAGAGAAGTTAACGGTGTTAGTTGCTTGGCGCATGTAGGCCTTCCATGAATCAGAGCCTGACTCACGGCCGCCACCAGTTTCCTTTTCGCCACCGAAGGCACCGCCAATTTCAGCACCTGATGTTCCGATGTTCACGTTTGCAATACCGCAGTCAGAGCCGCGAGCAGATAAAAAGATTTCGGCTTCCATCTGATCGTTGGTGAAAATTGATGACGAAAGACCTTGTGGGACACCATTTTGAAGAGCGATTGCTTCATCAAGGGTTTTGTAAGTCATTACATACAAAATCGGTGCGAATGTCTCGTGTTCAACAATTACGGTCTGCCCTGGCATGCGAATGACTGCTGGCTGAACATAGAACGCAGCTGGGTGCTTATCAGAAAGAACTCGATCGCCACCATAAACCAAAGTTCCGCCTTCGGCTCGAGCTTGATCTATTGCTGCTTGTTGAGACTTAAAGCTGGTTTCATTGATTAGTGGTCCAACTAGGTTGCCATCTTCACGAGGGTTGCCAATCTTAAGAGTCTTGTAGGCAGAAACTATTCGATCAACAAGTCCATCAATTATTGATTCGTGCACGATTAGGCGACGTAGTGTGGTGCATCGCTGTCCTGCTGTTCCAGCAGCGGCAAAAACGATTCCACGAAGAGCTAGATCTAGATCAGCTGATGGTGTGATGATGGCTGCATTGTTGCCGCCAAGTTCAAGCAAGATTCTGCCAAATCGCCCAGCAACAACTGGCGCGATTTCCTTACCCATGCGAACTGAACCAGTTGCAGAAACTAGAGCTACCCGAGCATCTTCGATAAGTGGTTTGCCGGCAAAGCGATCGGCCAAAACCAGCTGAGCCACATTTGTGTCCTGCCCACAATCTTTAAGCGCTTGAACTAGCAGTTCATTTGTCGCAACTGCAGATAAGCGACATGGTTCAGCTGGCTTCCACACAACAGTGTCACCAGCAACTAGAGCAAGGGCTGTGTTCCATGCATAAACAGCAACCGGGAAATTGAACGCAGAGATGATGCCAACTACGCCAAGTGGGTGCCAGCTTTCAGTTAAGCGGTGACCTGGACGCTCAGATGGCATCGTTTTACCAAATAATTGTCGTGATTGACCAACGGCAAGATCGCAGATGTCAATCATTTCTTGAACTTCGCCTAGTGCCTCGGAGCGAATCTTTCCAACTTCTGCGGCAACAACCGTTGCTAAATCTTCTTTGTGTTCGGTTAACAGTTCACCCCAGCGCTTAACAACCTGTCCACGAACTGGAGCAGGAATTTCTCGCCAGCCGATAAATGCTGCAGAGGCTTTATCGATTGCCTTGGTCACATCTGCTTCAGATGAAATATAAGTTGTGGCAATTTGTTCACCTGTGATTGGTGTTAGTACCGGTTCTGGGCCCGCAACATCTTTTGCCTGAACTCCCATACGGGCAAGAGCTGCCTCTAGTTCATTAATAATGTTTGTTGTTTCTGGCTGGACGGACATTTTTATCCTGATTCCTCTTAGTTTTTGATTTAAACCTTACTTCCATCGTAGATGGAGTTAAGGACCGCTAAAACAAGGCCTGGGGTTTAAATTGATCAATTGAAGATTGACTTTGCTTCTAATTTGCCAGGTTGCCCGCACGTCTTCTGATTCGAAATCCCAGCACGCCTAGAAGGAGGGCAATCAAGGACAAGAGGATGCCTGCTGCTTTCCAAAAACCAATTGGAAATCTTGAATGATCGCTTAATGGTTCCTCTAGGTATTCTGCAGAGCTGCGAATCTGAATTGTGCTAACTAACCCAGCATGATCAGAAGCCCAAACTTTAGTGTTTTGGGTGCCAGTCTGGTTGTTTCCAATCAGTTCGGTGCTTACTAATTCGATTTCACCGTTTGCAAATATGTAATCAAGGCGATCAGTGAAACCAAATTCATTTCCCATTTCTTTTGCTGCCGGTCCCCTAATTTCATCTGGACCGGACAAGCTTGCGTTTAGTCCCCAAGTGAAATTTGAAGGCTTCATCGATTCAGGGCTTACATTTACAAAACCTGCTTCAACCATTGTCCAATATGCATTGCAAGTTGAATCCGCCTGAAGCATGTTGGTTAGATCTTTTTGTGCTTTGCACAATTCATTTTCAATTGGTTGGCCACCAGGATTATGTTGGCCTGCTCCCCTAGGGTCACGAGGATCGCTATTGAAATCGCCCATGACAACTACTGGAATTTTTGTGGTACTTAAATCCGTTACCAACTGATCGGCTTGAAGTTTGGCTACCGGAACTTTGGTTTCATCAAAAAGTGACTCTAAGTGTGTTGTGACAAAACGAACCGGCTTGCCGCCAAAGTTAATGTCAGCCCAGCTATAGCCGCGATACACAGTCATTAACGT
>JBEGTB010000032.1:0-8052 GCA_041179585.1 Actinomycetota bacterium | reverse complement strand
GATGCAGCCGCTGCAAAGATCAAGAGCGGTGAAGTTACGGTTGCTGCTGAGTAATCAGTAAATAACCAATTAGTTGGCTCGGGTGGATATATCCACCCGAGCCACACTTTTTGCTCGGGATAGTCGTAAGTTGGGATTAGCAAAAATCAAAAGAAAGTGGCGCTAAAGGCTATGTCAGATGCTCAAAATGCAGTTGAGTTAATCGGAATCTGGAAACGATTCCCCGGCGTTATCGCTAATAGCAATGTGAATCTGAAAGTTGCCAAAGGCACAGTGCATGCCATCGTTGGTGAAAATGGTGCTGGCAAATCAACACTGATGAAGATTCTTTACGGCATGCAAAAAGCTGATGAAGGTCAGATTCTTGTTAACGGTAAAGAACTGGTTTTTGACTCACCCTCTGATGCAATCGATGTTGGTATCGGTATGGTTCACCAACATTTCATGCTTGCAGACAATTTAACTGTTCTAGAAAACATCATTTTGGGCAGTGAAATGAAAAAGGGATTTCGCCTGGATGTATCCGGAGCAAAAAAGAAAATTTCTGAAATTGCAACAAAATATGGTCTAGAACTTCCGCTTGATGAATATGTTTCAGAATTTGGTGTTGGTGACCGCCAGCGAATTGAAATTCTTAAAGTGCTTTATCGCGGCGCAAATGTATTAATTCTTGATGAACCAACAGCGGTGCTGGTTCCACATGAAGTTGATGAATTATTTAAAGCGCTAAATGATTTAAAGTCTGAAGGCATCACAATTATTTTCATCAGTCACAAACTCGATGAAGTGTTAACTATTGCTGATGAAATTACAGTGATCCGCACTGGATCAACTGTTGGCACAGTAAATCCAAAAACACAAACAGTAACTGCTGAAGATTTAGCAGAAATGATGGTTGGCAGTGAACTGCCAACACCAGCCACTTCAGAAAGTACTGTGACTGACAAAGTCGTCTTGGATGTTAAAGATTTAACCGTTACAGCTCACGGTGGAAAAGAAATTATTAACCATGTGAATTTCAAGATTCATGCTGGTGAAATTCTTGGTATTGCCGGTGTTGAAGGAAATGGCCAAGCAGAATTACTTGATGCCCTGCTTGGTATCGAAAAATCAACTGGCACAGTTCAATTCCTTGATCAAGACATCTCTGATTGGTCTACTCGCAAGCGTCGTGAAAGCGGCATTGCCTATATTCCTGAAGATCGCCAGCGCCAAGCTCTATTACTTGATGCACCACTTTGGGAAAATCGCATGCTTGGCCACCAAACATTGCCGCCAAACTCAAAAGGATTTTGGTTAACCCCACGATCAGCTAAGGCTGACACAACCCGAATTGTTTCTGAATACGACGTTCGCACACCAAGTATTGATGTTTATGCAAGCGCTCTGTCTGGTGGCAATCAACAAAAACTAATTGTTGGTCGCGAGATGTCAGGTGAACCAAAACTATTAATTGCCGCCCACCCAACTCGTGGTGTTGATGTTGGCGCGCAGGCAGCGATTTGGGATCACCTTCGAGCAGCGCGTGCTGCTGGACTAGCTGTGCTGCTAATAAGCGCCGACTTAGATGAATTAATTGGTTTAAGTGATTCATTAAAGGTCATCTTGCGTGGAAAGTTTGTTGCAGACGCTGATCCAGCAACTGTGACCCCACAACAACTCGGTAATGCAATGACTGGTGCAGGAGCTGCTGCGTAATGAAACTTCGTAAATTAGTTGACGTTTTAGCCGCTCCACTTTTGGCTATTGTGTTTTCTCTAGTTGTGACCGGCGTAATTTTGGCGTCTTTTGGTGCAAACATTTTTGAAGTCTTTAGTCGAATGTTTGATTATGGAACTTCAACTCGTTCCTTGACCTTAATCACAAATACTGCAACCACTTATTACTTGAGTGCTGTTGCTGTTGCAATTGGTTTTAAAATGAATATTTTTAACATTGGTGTTAACGGTCAATACCGATTGGCTGCAATGACTGCAGCAGCGGTTGCTGGTTGGATTGCAATGCCTGGTCCACTTTCAGCTGTTGCTGCAATTTTGGTTGCCATGTTTGTTGGTGCGCTTTGGGCTGGTATTGCTGCTTGGCTAAAAGTTGTTCGCGGAATTAGCGAAGTTATTTCAACGATCATGCTCAATTACTTGGCTATTGGTGTAATCAGTTATGTGATTGTTCAAACTGGAATTGGTACTGAAGTAAAGCTAAACGTTCGTGGAACACCAAGAATTCAAGAAGGCGCGCAATTAGCCGGTTACGCCCTAATTGATCCAAAAGTAAAGGTATACGGATTCTTCTTTATTGCAATTGCAGTTGGAATTATTTATTGGGTTGTATTAAATCGCACCCGTTTTGGATATGACCTAAGGGCAAGTGGTCTTTCGCCATCTGCAGCAACTGCAAGCGGTGTTAATAGCAAGCGCATGGTTGTTTATGCAATGCTCGCATCTGGCGCAATTGCTGGCTTAGTTGGTTTACCTGACTTACTAGGTAAAGAATTTTCATACACGCTTAACTTCCCAGCCAACTACGGTTTCACAGGTATCGCAGTTGCCTTACTTGGAAGAAATAATCCAATCGGTATTGCTTTTGGTGCACTTCTTTGGGCGTTCTTGGATATTTCAAGTCAAATTCTTGATTTAGAAGGTGTGCCAAGAGAAATCGTGACAATTATGCAAGGTGTGATTGTGCTTTCAGTTGTTGTTGCTTATGAACTTGTTCGACGTAATCGGGTTCGTACCCAACAGCAAAATGTTGGTAAAGCCTTGGCTGCAGCAACAACTAGTGAAGGGAACAAATAATGGCGCGCATTTCACTTCCGCAAGCAAAGTTTGTTCGCATCAGTTTGTTATTGCTAGCAGGTGTCACTGCACTTTCACTTGCTCGTACTTTTGCTGACACAGCTGACTTAAGTAGTACTGGAACTATTGGTGCTGCAGTTGGCTTAGCTGTGCCAATTGGTTTAGCAGGCCTTGGTGGTATCTGGTCTGAGCGTTCTGGTATTGCAAACATCGGCCTTGAAGGCATGATGATTCTTGGAACGTTTGGTGCAGGTTGGGCTGGATGGCAATGGGGTCCGTGGGCTGGTGTTGCAGCTGCAGTTATTTACGGCGCACTTGGTGCATTTATTTTTGCAGTCGTAACTGTTTCATTTGGTGTTGACCAAATCATCGCTGGTACTGCAATCAATATTCTTGGGTTTGGCATTACGCAGTTCTTGGCAAAACTTGCATTTGAAAATGCTCCTGGTGGTGGTCAAACTCAATCACCACCGGTGACTGCACTTCCTTCGATCACAATTTCACAGATTGCAGATCCGCTTTCAAATTTGCAGAAACAAGGAATTTTTATAATTAGCGATGCTGCAGGATTGCTATCAGGTTTCTTTTTCCAAGTTTCGATAATCACTTTGCTTGCAATTGCAATGTTTGTATTGACTGCATTTATTCTTTGGCGAACTTCATTTGGCCTTCGCATGCGAAGTGCTGGTGAAAATCCTTGGGCAGCAGAATCACTTGGCGTAAATGTTTACAAATACAAATACATCGCTGTGACAACTTCTGGTGCACTTGCTGGGTTAGCTGGCGCATATCTTGCAATCGTTGGTACTAACGTATATCGCGAAGGACAAACTGCAGGTCGTGGTTACATCGGTCTTGCCACAATGATCTTTGGCAACTGGCGACCAGGTGGAACTGCAGCAGGTGCTTCCATTTTCGGTTACATCGACGCATTACAACTTCGTTCAAAATCAAACATTTCTGGTTTGGCGCTATTGGGTGCAATTATTTTGATCGCGATTGCAATCATGATGTTGCTGCGCGGCATGCGTGGAACAGGTGCCGCTCTTGGTTTACTTGGTGCTGCCCTGCTTAGCGCTTTCTTACTAACGACAAAGTTGCCAACTGAAGTTGCGCTTGTTGCTCCATACGTAACCACATTGCTTGTGTTAGCAACTGCCTCTCAAAGTTTGCGACCACCTGCAGCTGATGGTGTTATCTATCGCAGGGGCGAAGCGCACTAATGAATATAGATTGGGATGCATTGCGCGATCATGCTCGCAATGCAATGGCGCAGGCTTATGCTCCTTACTCAGATTTTCCAGTTGGTGTTGCAGCGCTAGTTGATGATGGTCGAATTATCACAGGGTGCAATGTTGAAAACGCATCCTATGGAATTGGCCTTTGTGCTGAATGTGGTTTAGTTTCAAATTTGATACTTAGCGGTGGCGGAAAACTTGTCGCTGTTGCTTGTGTTGATCGAAACGGTATGGCGCTCATGCCGTGTGGGCGCTGTCGGCAATTACTTTGGGAACATGGCGGCGCTAACTGTTTATTAGATTCAGTTTCTGGCATTAAGCCAATGAGCGAAATCTTGCCTGATGCTTTTGGGCCAGATGATTTAATAACTCGCAAATAAAACGTCATTAACCAACTTTCATTTTGCGTGGCAAGATGGACTTAATGAACACATCAAAACCAGAACCATTTGCCGCACCTGAAGTTATTGCGCTTAAGCGCGACCGCGGCGAATTAAGTGATGCGCAAATTGATTGGTTCGTTGATGCTTATGTTCGAAATGTAATTGCCGAAGAACAAATGTCAGCAATGGCGATGGCTATTTTGCTTAATGGAATGACTCGCCGCGAAATTGTTCGATGGACGCAAGGCTATATAAATTCTGGCGAAACTATGGATTGGTCGAAGTTAGGCCGTCCAACTGCCGATAAACACTCAACAGGTGGTGTTGGAGACAAAATCACTTTGCCACTTGCGCCACTTGTTGCAGCATGTGGCGTTAGCGTTCCACAACTTTCAGGGCGAGGTCTTGGTCACACAGGCGGAACTTTAGACAAACTTGAATCGATCAAAGGTTGGAAAGCTAAATTAACAAACCAAGAGATGTTTGATGTCTTGAATAAAACTGGTGCAGTTATTTGCGCAGCTAGTGAAACTCTTGCGCCAGCCGATCGAAGAATTTATGCACTTAGAGATGTAACCGGCACAGTTGAATCAATTCCACTTATTTCAGCTTCAATTATGAGTAAAAAGATTGCCGAAGGAACAGGCGCACTTGTACTGGATGTAAAAGTTGGTTCTGGTGCATTTATGAAAACTGTGGATCAAGCTCGTGAACTTGCAACGACAATGGTTGCAATTGGAAACGATGCTGGTGTTAAAACTAGAGCACTTCTAACTGCAATGGACGTTCCACTTGGTAGAACCGCTGGCAATGCTCTTGAAGTTGCTGAAGCCATTGAAGTTTTAAGTGGTGGTGGACCAAGTGATGTTGTTGAATTAACAGTCTTACTTGCTCGCGAAATGATTGAAGCAGCTGGCGTATCAAATACTAAAGATCCTGCTGATGCGCTAAACGATGGTTCAGCGATGGATGTTTGGAAACAAATGATCAGCGCTCAGGGTGGCGATAATGATGCGCCGCTTCCAAAAGCAAAAGAAACTTTTGAAGTAAAAGCAGATAAAGATGGTTACTTAACCAAACTTGATGCCTTAAATGTTGGCGTTGCCTCATGGCGACTTGGCGCTGGCCGGGCACGCAAAGAAGATTTAGTCCAAGCTGGAGCAGGTATTACCTGGAATGCAATCCCAGGTGATGAAGTAAAGAAAGGGCAAACACTCTTTACGCTTAACACCGATGAACCCGCGAGATTTGAATTGGCTCTTGAATCACTGATGAATGGATTTGAAATTGGAAGTAAAGATCAAGTTAAAGATCGCTTCCCTCTTGTAATTGATCGGATTGTTTAAGCTATTTAGAAGATAGAGTAAACAGCATGCCTCAACTAATTACCGCGCCAACGTTAATCCCCGTTCCGGGTGGAAAAACAATCGAAGAATTCATCGGTCATGTAAACAGCAATGATTCAAAAGTTTCAGTAGCAGTTATGCATGCGCCAGCGGGCTGGAGTGAGCCGGCGCAAACCCCTGAGTTTGATGAATACACGATTGTGCTAAGTGGCGCTCTTGAAATTGAACACGAGGATGGAACGACAACAGTAAAAGGTGGGCAGGCCATCCTTACCCGCGCAGGTGAACGGGTTCGTTATTTAACTAA
The DNA here is from genome assembly GCA_041179585.1 of Actinomycetota bacterium. Classification (GTDB taxonomy): domain Bacteria; phylum Actinomycetota; class Actinomycetes; order S36-B12; family UBA5976; genus UBA5976. The sequence goes on along the minus strand of JBEGTB010000032.1, from coordinate 1,986 downwards.
AGAAGATGCACATTATGTGGCCATATGTTTGCCAGCATTTTCACCTGATTTAGTGAACCGAGAAGATGACTAATGCTGACTAGCGAAATTATTAAAAAGGCTCCAAAGGCACTTTTACACGATCATTTAGATGGTGGACTTCGGGTAACGACAATTTTGGAACTTGCCAAAGAAAATGGCTACACAAAATTACCTTTCGATAATGAAAAAGAACTAGCGGACTGGTTTCATAGTGCAGTCCAAGGTTCACTTGAAATCTACTTAGAAACCTTTGCGCACACAGTAGGTGTGATGCAAACAGCTGATGCAATTACCCGAGTTGCCCGTGAATGTGTGGAGGATTTGGCAAATGATGGCGTGGTTTATGCCGAAATTAGATTTGCCCCAGAACTTCATACCGCTAAAGGCTTGTCGTATGAACAAGTAATTGATGCAGTCCTAAATGGATTTAAAGAAGGCGAATCAATCAGTGCTGCTGCCGGACGCAAAATTAAAGTTGGTGCACTATTAACTGCAATGAGAATGGCAGATGTCTCACTTGAAATTGCAAAACTAGTCGTTAAGTATCGTCACGATGGTGTTGTCGGATTCGATATTGCTGGCAAAGAAAAAGGTTACCCACCAACTGAGCACCTAGATGCTTTTCAATACTTGCAACGCGAAAATGCACATTTCACGATTCACGCGGGCGAAGCTTTTGGTTTGAAAAGTATTTGGGAAGCTATTCAATACTGCGGGGCTGAGCGCCTAGGTCATGGCGTTCGAATAATTGATGACATCACTGTGAACTCTGATGGATCAGTAACACTTGGTGATTTAGCTGCTTACGTCAGAGACCGCCGTATTCCACTTGAGCTTTGCCCTAAATCAAATGTTGACACCGGTGCAGCAGAAAGTATTGCCAAACATCCAATTGGTCTACTTCGCAAACTTAATTTCCGAGTTACTTTGAATACTGACAACAGATTGATGTCAGATACTTCAATGTCAAAGGAAATGGGTTGGCTAGCCGAGGCTTTTGATTACACATTAAAAGATTTTGAATGGCTAACTATTAATAGTCTTAAGAGTTCATTCATTCCATTTGATGAACGATTAGACATTATTAATAATGTAGTTAAACCTGGTTACGCCAAACTTCGCGCAGAATACGGGCTTTAGTAATTGCCGGTGGCGGTAACGCCATCAAGCACAGCTCTAGTCCCTGAAAGTCCTAAACGAGTAGCACCTGCTGCAACAAGTTCTAGTGCAAATTCTGCTGTGCGTATGCCGCCACTTGCTTTAATACCTAAGCGACCACCAACAGTATCTTGCATTATTTTGATTGCACGTATTTCAGCTCCTCCTGCTGGATGAAATCCAGTAGAAGTCTTTACAAAATCAGCGCCTGCAAATTCGGCCGCCATGCATGCGCTTTTGATTTGTTCGTCAGTTAACGCAGCGGTTTCCAAAATAACTTTAAGCAGTTTTCCTTTGGTCGCCTTTCGAACAGCCGCAATGTCACTTTGGACATAATCCCAATCACCCATAATTGCGCGACCAACATCAATAACCATGTCGACTTCATCTGCGCCCTGGGCAACTGAAAGTGCTGCTTCAGTTGCTTTAATTTCACTTTCATGTTTTCCACTAGGGAAACCACATACGGTTGCAACAGCCACACCATTAGCTACATTCGCTCTTGCAGTTTCAACAAAAGATGGTGAAACGCAAACTGAGAAAGTTCCAAGCTCGCTTGCTTCTTGGCAAAGTGCAATCACATCGGCAGCTGTTGCTTCTGGTTTAAGTAAGGTGTGATCAACTAGCTTTGCTAAGTCTGTGCGATCCATTACATTCCTCCAGTTAAAAGTGGTTTTGCATCACGAGCGATTTCACTTAATTCATGTTCGGCTAATGCGCGACCCGAGATTAAATCGTCAGTATTTGCAACCACTTCAAGGTAGCACTTGATCTTTGGCTCTGTACCACTTGGTCTAACGATTACCC
>JBEGTB010000031.1:0-4268 GCA_041179585.1 Actinomycetota bacterium | reverse complement strand
ATTTACCGTTGCTTTCCATTGTCAGCTGTTGCAGATATGCCGGGAAACGTTTTAAGTAATTGTCGTATGGCAAAACCGCAACTGAATTAATTTCAAGCAGTGACCGATTCCAAAGTCCGATTAAACCAAGCAGTACTGGAATGTTTTTTTCAAAATCTGTATTCAAGAAATGTTGATCCATTTCATAAAAACCTGAGAGCATTTCTGAAAAATTATCTGGACCAATCGCAATCATGGTCGAAAGTCCGATAGCGCTATCCATTGAATAGCGACCACCGACCCAATCCCAGAAACCAAACATGTTGGCAGAGTCAATACCAAATTCTGTTACTTTGCTGGCATTGGTGGAAACAGCAACAAAATGTCTGGCGGTTACTTCAGCATCACTTTTTCCAATTGCTGCAAATAGCTCATTGCGAGCACTCGTTGCATTTAGCATGGTCTCTTGAGTTGTGAATGTTTTGCTGGCAACTATGAACAGCGTTTGCTCAAGTGAGACTTGATTTAAAACTTCAAATAAGTCAGCGCCATCAACATTGCTTACAAAATGGAAACTGATCGAGCGATCGGAATACGGCTTTAGCGCTTCGTACGCCATGACTGGCCCTAAATCAGATCCACCTATTCCGATGTTTACGACATGCTTAATTGGTTTTCCTGTAGCGCCAAGCCAACTACCACTTCTAACTTTCTGAGCTAACTTGCCCATGCTTTCAAGAACTGAATGAACATCGCTAACGACATCTACGCCGTTAACGACTAAAGAATCATTTTTAGGTCGCCTTAAAGCTGTGTGCAGAACTGAACGATTCTCGGTGTTATTAATTGCCTCACCAGAGAACATTGCCTGGCGAGCATTTGCTAATCCTCGATCATCGGCAAGGCTGACCAATTTATTCAAAATAGTTGAGTTAATCCGTTGCCTTGAGATATCTATTGTTAGGCCGCTGCCAGCAAAAGTTAAATCTGGTACTCGATTTGGTTCTGATTCAAAAAGTTCACGAATGTGCTTGCTGCCATCGATCATGGCCAATGAAACCAGTTCGCTCCAAACCTTTGATGAGGTGATTGGGCTACCCTGCAAACTCATGTTCAACCTTTTCGCACATTTATTACCTAGTAGTTTTCACCGCTTAGGCGTTAATACAACCGACCAGATAACCTAAGAATAAGCGGTTTATGAAGATCATTGGAGTATTAGTGGCTAATCAAATTAACCACCTAGGCATGATTGGCCTTGGTCGAATGGGCGGAAATTTAGTTCGTCGTCTTGCCAATGCACAGATTAATAGTGTTGCCTTCGATGCCAATCAAAAAGTGGCAACTGATTTAGCCGCAGAAAATCCTGATCTGATTACTGCTGCCAGTTCGATTGATGAATTAATTAGCAAACTTCCAGCACCTAGAGCTGTTTGGATTATGGTGCCAGCTGGTGAAATAACTGAAAATGTCGTGTCTGAACTAATTGAAAAACTTTCTCCTGGCGACATCATCATCGATGGTGGTAACAGTCATTACCGTGATGATCTTCGCCACAGTGCCCAAGCAGCAGCCAAAGGTCTTAAATATTTAGACGTCGGCACAAGTGGTGGCGTTTGGGGCTTAGAGCGTGGTTACTGTTTAATGATCGGTGGCCAAGATGATGCAGTTAGCTCTTTAACAAACATCTGGGAGGCCATCGCACCAGGATTTGAAACAGCCGAAAGAACTCCAGGTAAAACTGGTGAATTGGCGCCAGCTGAAAGAGGTTGGCTACATTGCGGTCCATCAGGTGCTGGACATTTTGTAAAGATGATCCACAACGGCATTGAATACGGAATGATGGCGGCATTTGCTGAAGGTCTAAATGTTTTGCATCACGCCAATGAAGGTTTAACCAAACGTTCAGCGGATGCAGAAACAACACCGCTAGCCCATCCAGAGCATTACCAATATGAATTCGACATTCCGCAGATAACTGAACTGTGGCGCCGTGGAAGCGTTGTTTCTTCCTGGCTTCTTGATTTAACTGCAATTGCGTTAACTGAATCCCCTGAACTTTCGGAATTCTCTGGAAAAGTTTCGGATTCCGGTGAAGGACGCTGGACTGCAATTGCTGCAATTGAAGAGGGTGTGCCAGCACCAGTCCTAAGCGCTGCAGTGTTCTCAAGATTCGAATCTCGCGATCGTTCTGAATATGCAAACAAAGTTCTTTCAGCTATGCGTAAGCAATTCGGTGGACACCACGAGAAGAAGGATTAATTTCTGATGAAAGCTTGGGCACAAGTTTCCATCCCAGATCTAAACCTTCATGTTCCACCAATCAAGGTTTATGAGTCTGCTTCACAGCAATTAGAAACTCTGCGGATTGCTGATGAAGTAACGATGTATGTCTGTGGCATTACGCCTTATGACGCCACCCACATGGGACATGCTGCAACTTATGTAGCCTTTGACACATTAAATCGAATTTGGCGCGCGGCAGGTGCTGGCGTAAATTACGCGCAGAATGTAACCGATGTTGATGATCCGCTAATCGAACGAGCAAATGCAACAGGTCGAAATTGGCAAGACATCTCAGTTGAGCAAACCGAACTTTTTAAAAATGACATGGAAGCTCTTCGCGTTATTCCCCCAGCCAATTACATCGGTGTAGTTGAATCTATAGATTTAGTTGTTAAGCAAGTTAAGGCACTTAAAGAACAAAATGCTGTTTATGACCTAGATGGCGATCTTTATTACGACATATCAAAATCAAAGTGTGCTGGACAAATTGCCCATCTAAGCCACGATGAAATGCTTGAAGTTTTTGCAAATCGCGGTGGTGATCCAGCAAGACCAGGTAAACACAATCCTTTGGATGCGCTTCTTTGGAAGCATGAAAGACCAAATGATCCAAGCTGGCAAACCGAACTAGGTAAAGGTCGTCCAGGTTGGCATATCGAATGCGCTGCAATCGCTCTTGAATACTTGGGCACAACGATCGATGTGCAAGGTGGCGGCTCTGACTTAAAGTTCCCGCACCATGAAATGAGCGCAGCTCACGCAGAAACAGCATCGAAGAAGATGTTTGCTCGAGTTTTCATGCACACCGGCATGGTCGCTCTTGATGGTCAAAAAATGAGCAAGTCTTTAGGCAATCTAGTTTTCGTTTCAAAACTTCGAAGTAACGGCATTGATCCGATGGCAATTCGTTTAACAATTTTGGCTAATCACTATCGAAGTGACTGGGAATGGTTTGATCGCCACCTAGAACAAGCAACTGTACGACTTGCTAATTGGCGCAGCGCATTTGAGAAGGCATCAGGTGAAGCAGATTGCGCAAAAGAAGTTATTGCGGCTCTTTGCGATGATTTAAATACTCCTAAAGCACTTCATTTGATCGATGAATGGGCAGCTAAGACAAATGCTGGTAGTTCTGAATCAAAGAATTCACCTAAATACATGGCCCATCTAGCCGATGCACTTCTAGGCATTATTTAATTTTCGATGGGCGGTCAAGATTTCACCCAAGCTCAAACACTTGGACAACTTTCAAATGCATCAAATGCCACTCTTTTAGTTGAACTTGATGGACAGAAATACATTTACAAACCACAATCTGGTGAACGACAGCTTTGGGACTTCCCGACTGGAACGCTGTATCAGCGTGAGCGAGCTGCATTTGTCATCAGTGAACTTTTAGGTTGGGGTTTAATTCCTGAAACTGTCATTGCCGAAGGCGCGTACGGGATTGGAAGTTTCCAAAAATGGGTAGAGGCAGAAACACAGTTAGTCGACATCTTTGCCCCTGATGAAGTTCCTGATCGTTGGCTACAGATAACAAGGGGTGTTACCGAAGATGGATCACAGGTTGTGCTAGCGCACGCAAACTCAGCAGATTTATTGAAACTAGCGGTCTTCGATGCTATTACAAATAACGCCGACCGTAAGGCTGGACACATTCTTACTAATAGCGATCAGCAAGTTTGGGCAATTGATCATGGAGTGACTTTTAATGTTGAACCCAAGCTACGAACAGTTCTTTGGGGTTGGTTAGGCCAAGCAATACCTGATGCATTGATCGAAGATCTAAAAAATCTTGAAGGCAACTTGGCTACCTCGGAAATTTCACAATTAATTAGTGAAGATGAGTTTCTCGAATTGAAATACCGAATTTCAGAACTTATCGAAACAAAGACTTTTCCAAGTCCAAATCCAAATTGGCCAGCTGTTCCCTGGCCGATTTTTTAACCGCGGCGCTTGTAACCATTAGCTCGCGGACAAATGTGACCGCGTGGATCTAATGG
>JBEGTB010000030.1:0-28243 GCA_041179585.1 Actinomycetota bacterium | reverse complement strand
TCAGTCTGTAAAAGCTTGTATGGAAAAGTACAACGCTTCTGATGATGCAAACTTCAAAGCTCGTGCTATCGCGATCAAAGAAGAACGCTCACACATGGTTAAGGATCACCTATGGGTTCTTTGGACTGACTACTTCAAGGCACCTCACTTTGAAAAGTACCCACAGCTACACCAGTTATTTAACGACGCCACCAAACTTGCTGGCGCAACTGGAACAAAGGGAACAGTAGATGTTGCAGTAGCCGATCAATTACTGGCAAAGATCGACGAAATTGCACACATCTTTGCTGAAACTAAAAAGGCTTAACTAATTGTCTTTTCAAGTTCGCCAAGCGACATCCAGCGATGTAGCGCAAATGCATTCGATGATTATCGAATTGGCAGAATTTGAAAAAGCAGTTGACGAAGTAGTTGCCACCGAAGAGCAGCTTCACCAAGCACTTTTCGGTGGCACTTCTTTTTCCAACTCCCCTGCTAACACACCATCTGGTGCGCCGGCTCTATACGCACACGTAATTGATGACCCAGAAAATCCAGGACAACTCGCTGGGATGGCTATCTGGTTTTTGAATTACAGCACCTGGCAAGGTGAATACGGAATTTACCTTGAAGATCTTTACGTTAGACCGCAATTTCGTGGACACGGACTAGGTAAGTCTTTACTTAAAGAACTTGCAAAAATTTGCACAGCCCGTGGTTACCCACGCTTCCAATGGTGGGTATTGCACTGGAACGAACAAGCATTAGATGTTTATAAATCGATTGGCGCAGTGCCAATGGATGAGTGGATCGTTTATCGACTCACGGGCGACAAATTAACTCAATTTGCCAATTAATTTGCGCGTCTAGTTTTTAAAAGTCCGACGATTCCAGCAATGGAAACAATGCCAATTAATAAACCAGCTATCTTGTAGTTAGTTTGAGTTCCAGCGATCAATGTATAAGCAACAATTAAGCCGAATGCTTGACTAAGTAAATACGGAGTTCTAGCCCAATCTTTTGCTCTATTTATTCCGTAACCACAGACAAAAATCAATCCTGCGAAAATCAAATAAATAATTGTTTCGACAATTGGCGATCCGACTTTTGAATTAACTTGAGTAGCGGTAACCATGATTGAAATTGCATACCCAACCAAGGCAAGGCTTTCGAGTAAAGCAACTGCATAACTTAATTTGCGCATACCTCAACCATATCGGCTTTAGGCTTTGGGTATGCGAGCACTACTTGTGGTTAACCCTTTTGCCACCGGCACAACTGCCCAGATGCAATCTGTGATTAGCGCTGCTCTAGCAAACTATTTAGATCTGACTGTCGAAACGACGACTGGAAAATTTCATGCCTATGAGTTAGCTAAATCTGCTAGCGAAAATGGTTTTGAATTGGTGATTGGCCTTGGCGGCGATGGAACTCTAAATGAAATGGCAAATGGAATTTTGGATAATGGGTTAGGAGATGACAATCCCCTACTGGCAGGGATTCCAGGTGGGAACGCAAATGTATTTCTTCGAAATCTTGGGTATTCAAATGATCCGATTGCCGCCACTGCGCAACTGCTGACAAACCTTGAGAAAGGTTTCCGACGCAAAATTGGGGTTGGCAAGATTTCTTTGGAAAATCAATCCCGATGGTTTCTTTTTAACGCGGGGTTTGGCTTAGATGCCAGAGTTTTGGCTCGAATGGAAGCCAGACGGTTTAGTGGGAAAATTGCCAGTGATTTAGGTTATGCGTTTTTAACTTTGCGCGAATTGTTTACCGAAATTCGAAAAGTTAAACCAAGTATCGTGATCACTGATCAAAATGGGATTGCCTATGAGCGAGCTCAGTTTGCTTTGGTGATTAACCTTGCACCCTGGACATATGTTGGAAAGTTTCCTATTTCACCAATTGAAAATTCGGCGGATACAAAATCGCTGGATATCTTTGCTACTTACCAACTGAATATTTCAACCACTGCTCGATTAATCAAAGATCTACTTTCACCAAGAATTATGCAAAGTGACTCCCAGACTTTGGTATTAACTAAGCAGCATTCATTGAAAGTCAGCGCCTACCAACCAACTTGGGCACAAGTTGACGGCGAAGCCCTGGCACAAGTAACCAACGCTCAGATTGAACATTTCGCTAGTTGCTTAACTGTTATTGCATAATTGATTTGGGCTAAACCCCAGAAATCGCGGAAATTTCAACTAACGTGACCTAGGCCACGTCCTTTTCAAAAAATAATTCGGCTAAACCCTTGTGAAAACTGTCACGAGATGAGAAGGTTAGTTAGTCGAATAAAAACTGCGCTTTTGGTTTGGATTCGGCCCTAATTTTTGCCCAAAACTATCCCCTGGAGGATCAAGTGGACTGGCGCCATGAGGCAGCCTGCCGAGCTGAAGATCCGGAACTGTTCTTCCCTATTGGCAATACTGGCCCTGCATTACTGCAGATTGAAGAAGCGAAGGCTGTTTGTCGTCGCTGCAAAGTAATCGAACCATGTCTTAAGTGGGCGCTTGAAACTGGTCAAGATTCTGGCGTATGGGGCGGAACTAGCGAAGATGAACGCCGCGCGATTAAACGCCGCGCCCAGCGTGCACGTGCTCGTGGCCTAGAGCCAACTCCACACGTTTTTGAATCAGACTTACCCAGTCTTTAATTAAACCTGTGGAATTTTAATTTCCACGCAAGTACCTGATTTATTTGAACTAAATTTGTTATGCCGAAAATCTATCGTTCCGCCTAATTCATCATTAATCAAAGTGGTCACAATCGGAATGCCAATTCCCTTCTGTGGGTCAATTGGCAACTCGATTCCAGGTCCATCATCGCAAATGATCAATTCGTAGCCATTTGATGATTTGGATGACTTGATAGAAATCCCAACCTCTTTTCGATTGACCCCACCATGCTCGATGCAGTTGGCAACTAATTCAGCCAGAGTTAGCGCAAGAGGTGTGGCCTGGTCAGTTGGAAGCTGCCCAAATTCAAAATTCATGTCTAGGTCAACTTCAATTGGAATACCCGTTTCAATTGTTAGTCGAACTACTCTGGCGGCAACTTCATCAAAATCAACAACGTCACCTGGGTTATGTGCCAGAAGATCGTGAACTACTGCAATAGTTGCCACTCGCCGACCAGCCTCAGCAATCGCAATTTTGGCGTTTTCATCAGTAAGCCTTCGGCCCTGCAATCTAAGAAGCGATGCCACAGTTTGCAGATTGTTCTTTACGCGATGGTGAATTTCGCGAATTGCTGCATCTTTACCAAGAAGTGCCTGTTCCCGTCGACGCAAGTCAGTTACGTCACGAACCAAAATCAAAGTTGAGGTCTGCTCGCCTCGAGTTGTAATTGGAATTGATCTTAAGGTCACTGCCGAATTTCCTGAGTGAAGTTCAGCGCTTGCCTGCACTCGTCCTCGTGAAACCAGACTTAATGTGTCATCAACGGGGATGCCTCTTTTATTTAGCTTGGTGACTAATTCAGAAAGCGCTTGTTGCTCAAGGTCAATTGCAAGCCCTAAGCGTCTGAAAGCTGAGCGTGCATTTGGGCTTGCGTATTCAATTCGACCTTTTTCGCTAAGAATCATTAAGCCATCACCAACGCGCGGCGCACCACCACGGCCACCAGTTCCTTGATCGTTGTCATTTGGTCTTGGGAAATCACCAAAGGTAATCATGTTAAGCAGATCAGTTACACATTTTTCGTAAACTTCTTCAAGGCGACCGGTTTGTGATGTTCCTGAATAGCGGCCAATGATTGCAATTGTGCGGTTGCCGAATCGAACTGGAATTGCCTGGGTTACTGCATGTGACTCAGTTGGCGCGCCATCTGTGATCGATCCAGAAGCAAATGCGCGATCTAATTCAAAGTGGCGTCCACGCGGAGCAAAGTGACCAACTAAATCATCTGGAATATGTGACCTTGCGGTTGCTGGACGAATTTGGCCAGCAACAATAAACCCAGCTTCATTCCAAGTTGGTAGCCAAAGTAAAAGGTCGGCAAAAGCTAAGTCAGCAATTAATGTCCACTCACTAAGAAGCGCCTGAAGTCTGCTGATTTCATCTGGGGTTAAGTCCGTGCGGGTTTGCGCCAGAGTTGGCAATTCCGTTGAAGTTGTAGACACCCTTATAGGTTAGTGCGCAATTTAACCTACCTACACACCCAAAAATTTCATGATGGGCTAGCGTTAATACATGGCTGAAATTCGTGCTGACATGGTGGCAAACGTAATGGAAATTTATGTTGCTGAAGGTGATCAAATTTCAGTTGGCGACACAGTTGTATTACTTGAATCCATGAAAATGGAAATTCCAGTGATTGCAGAAGTTGCTGGAACTGTTGCACGCCTTGCGGTAACTCAAGGTGACGTGGTTCAAGAGGGCGACCTGATTGTTGAAATCAGTTAGATAGTTTTTCACAAATAAAAAGAGTCTGGATTATCCAGACTCTTTTTTAAGTTTGTTAAAGATTAGGCGTTTGGACGACGACCGTGGTTAGCCTTGTTCTTCTTACGATCACGCTTTTTGCGGCCGCGCTTGCTCATTTAGTTCTCCTTGGTAAAACCTCGTCTACCAAGGATAGGGCCTAGTTAGGTGTGCTTTTGCACTCGAGTAATTTCAACCTGAATATCTGCAATTTGGGCAACGATTCGCTCATAAATTGCTACCGGGGCAACTTCTGGCTGGCAGGACCTTAGGATCGCAGACTTTAATACCTGCTCGAGTCCAAACTCTTCATTACATGGACCGCATTCGATCAAGTGCTGAGTCACTAGTGTTCGTTCCATGTTGCAGTCTTCGTTATCTAAGTACAGGTAGATAACTTCTAAAATCTGACTACAAGGAGTGTCATGGTGATTGCCGCAGCTCATGATTTCCTCTCCTTGATAAAGCCATTTTCATAGGCATAATCTTCAAGCAGTTCACGAAGTAGTTTGCGACCTCGGTGCAAACGAGACATTACTGTGCCAACTGGAGTGTCCATGATTTCGGCGATTTCTTTATAGGAGAAGCCATCGACATCTGACATGTAAACGACATTTCGGAAATCTTCAGGAATTGATAGAAGTGCATTTGATATAACTTCATTTGGCAAGTTTTCAAGGGCTTCAGTTTCAGCAGACTTCAAGCCACCTGAAGTGTGACGTTCTGCTCTTGCCATCTGCCAATCTTCGATTTGTTCAGTTGGATCAACTGCAGGTCCGCGTTGATTCTTTCGGTACTGATTAATGAAGGTGTTGGTTAGAATTCGGAATAACCAGGCTTTGAGGTTCGTGCCCTCTTCGAAAGTTCTAAATGAACGGTAAGCCTTGGCAAAGGTTTCTTGAACTAGGTCTTCAGCATCGGCAGGGTTTTTAGTCATGCGAAGCGCCCCAGCGTAAATGACATCAAGAAGCGGTAGCGCATCTTGTTCAAATCTTGCAGTTAACTTTGCAGATTCAGCGGCACTTAGTTTTGGCTTTGTCGTTAAATCATCCTGCTCAAACTCTGCTAGATCCGATTCAATTGGATCTGCATCTGGGGCTGGCGACTTAGTCATTGATATTGACTTTACCTCTTTTATTGTGACCCCATATTTGGGGCGGGTAATTACGCCAGTTGCCATAAGAATTACAACGGGGTTTGGGGTCTAACTATTCCCCTTTAGGAACCATAAATATGTAGCAAAACTTGTTTACTTTATAACTACTAGGCTTAAGTCGTGATTTACCAACTGGCTTCGATGGGAACTGCGTGACCCGTTACGACGAAAAGAGTTTTGATCGACCAAGTCGATTTAATACCCGTCGCAGATCCAAAGATCGGCCAGATTTTTCAGATGCCCAAGTTGGCCAAGTTGTTGCCATCGATCGCGGTCGAATTACTTGCGTTTATCCAGAAGGTGTCACCCACGATCTGCAAACTTTCGTAATCACAGTAAAAGCTAGAGAACTTGGTCGAAAAGGTGTGACTATCGGCGACAAAGTTCGTCTTGTCGGCGACCTATCAGGTAAGCCAGATACTTTGGCAAGACTTGTTGAAATTTTGCCGCGTGAAACCGAATTAATGCGAACAGCAGATGACTCAGATCCAGTCGAGCGAGTTATTGTCGCAAACGCAGATCAGATTGCCATTGTTACAGCCGTAACTAACCCAGAACCTCGAATTGGGTTAATCGACAGATCACTTGTTGCTGCCTTTCACGGTGGATTGAAGCCTTTTCTAATAATCACCAAAACTGACTTAGCTAGCCCAGAAGAGTTACTTGCAATTTATGACGGCATGGACTTGCCACACATTTTGATTGATAACAAGTCTGGAAATGGTATTGCTGAACTTTCCAAAGTTCTAAATGGTCACACCACAGTCTTTATCGGTCATTCAGGTGTTGGTAAATCAACAATTGTTAATGCCCTAGTCCCTGATGCCAACCGTCAAACTGGTGATGTAAATGATGTGACAGGTCGAGGCAAACACACTTCAACTTCTGCTGTTGCCTTAGCTCTTCCAAATGATTCCGGTTGGGTTATCGATACGCCAGGTGTTAGATCTTTTGGATTAGCCCACGTTAAACCAGAAGACATCATTGAATCGTTCCCAGAATTAATTGATGGCACAACTGAATGTCCACGTGCCTGCACACATGTCAGCAGTACTGGTGTGCGCCCGCCAGATTGCGCGCTTGATGCTTGGGTCAAAAGTGGAGCGGCTGGTAAATCAGGTGTTGCCAGACTTGAGTCTTTAAGAAGACTCCTCTTCGCCCTGCAGTCTCCGTCTAGCTGATTCATAATGCTCTTCAGTGATCGCGCCACTGACTCGCTTAAGAACCAATAGCAAAACCGCAAAGTCATCGGTGAAACCAAAACCTGCAATCACATCTGGAATTATGTCCGCAGGCATGATGAAGTAAGCAAGAGCTGCAGCAATAGTTGCTTTGACTTTAAATGGAGTCTTTGGATCGCGCAGCGCGTAATAAGCAGCTGTGATTTGTTCAGCAAACGGAATCTTTCCAGCTGCGGTTAACTTCTTTGGGAACGCATCTAAGATTGCTTGAATTTTTTCAGGATTCTTGGTGAAAAAATCAGTGGTCGATTGAACGGTATCTTTAATCGCCTTCTTTGAAATTTTCTTACGCCCGAACATTGTTCACCCTCAAGAGTTTTGATTTCCTTGCTATAGCCTATGCCACTACCGTTGAGGTATGTCCGACCTTGATTTTGCACTTGAATTAGCAGATGAAGCTGATCGCATAACTCTTGCACGCTATCGGGCTCAAGATTTAAGAATTCAAACAAAGCCAGATAACACTCCGGTTACCGAAGCAGATCAAGCAACCGAAACTATGCTCCGCGAAAAAATTAATGCGAAATTTCCAAGTGATGGAATCTTGGGAGAAGAATTTGGTCTAGAAAAAGAAAATTCAGATCGAATTTGGGTGCTTGATCCAATCGATAGCACTAAAAATTATCTACGCGGTGTTCCAGTTTGGGGAACACTAATTGCCCTTTTGGTAAACGATGATCCGATTGTTGGTGTCGTTAGCTGCCCGGCACTTGGGCGCAGATGGTGGGCTATGCGAGGTGAAGGTGCATTTACAAAAGATGTAGATGGAACTGTGCGCTCGATTTCAGTTTCTGAAGTTAACAAACTTACCGATGCATCATTTTCATACTCAGATGAAGTTGGTTGGGAACAACATGGCAATGGTTTCAATAACCTAAAGTCTGCTGTTTGGCGTACCCGTGCATATGGTGATTTTTGGTCTCATCTACTAGTTGCTGAAGGCGCCGTTGATATTGCTGCTGAACCAGAACTTGGTAAATGGGATATGGCAGCCAATAATGCAATCGTGATCGAAGCTGGTGGAACTGTGACTGGCTTTAGAGGTGGGTCGGCTTTTGCTGAAGGAAATGTCGTTACCACCAATGGCAAACTTCACGATGAAGTAATTAAGTTAATTCAAAAATAGTTAACGAGCTGTAATTCGCATCGGCAGACCATGTTTTGGTCGAAGTGTCACTGATGCATCAATGGGAACTGGCGCATGGGTTAGCGGTGACACTTTCCAATTTTGGAACAGATCAGCCAAAATCAATTTGCCCTCAAGTAGGGCCATATCTTTACCGATACAAAGTCTTGGACCAGCACCAAACGGGAAGTAGCCAACTTGTGGTGTGCCATCTTTCATTCGGTCTGAATTAAATTCTGTTGGCTTATCCCAAAGTGATTCATGGCGATGGGTAACCCAAGGGCTGAGAATTACCAGTGAGTTTGCTGGAATCAAAGTTTCATTCACTTGAATGTCTTCAAGGGTGCGACGCGTGATTAGCCAAGCTGGTGGATATAGGCGCAAAGTTTCAGCAAATACTTGCTCACTGCGTTCCGGATTTTGGGCTAGTGCCAATTGTTCATCTGGATGAGTTGCAAGTAAATGCATTGCCCAAGTTAAGGCGCTAGCTACTGTCTCATGCCCAGCGACAATAAAAGTAGCAACTTCATCGCGTAACTGGGTTTTATTTATTTGATTTTCATCTTCGGCGGCAAGTAAAACATCGAGCATGTCTCGGATTGGTGAACTTATTGGCAATCTATCTTGATTGCGATATTTAACGATTCGCTCAATCGATTGATCTAAGCGAGCTACAGCTTTATTCATACCTTGGTTTGCTGGTGTGGGAACTTTCAATGGAAGAGCAAGTGGATTTTGAGCTCTGGCTACTACTCCGTGCAGAGCACTAATTGTGGCTGAAGTAATTTCAAGGGCTTCACCACTTAAATCTGTCCCGAATAATGTATTGCCAGTAATTTCAAGGGCTAATGACATCATCTCTTGATCGAGATCAAATATTTCATCTCCGGTGGTAATTGATTCATGCCAACGTTTATTTAGCCCGGAAAGTGCATTTATGACTTGATCCTGTGTGAGCTTGATCATCTCGTGGTGGAATGCAGGCTGCAAAATTCTTCGTCGCTGCCTCCAGACTTCCCCGTCGGCCGTTAGCAATCCTTCACCAGTTACCAGCGCCAAGGTTGAGTATTGGATGGTGCGCTTATTTACTTGTTTGTGTTTAGCAACCAACACATCCCTGGCACCCTCAGGTGAAGAAACAAAATAAGTTGCTGGCTTTGGGATTGGGAATTGAACTACATCGCCAAATTGCAACCTCGTGGAAGCAAGAAACGGCAGCGGCTCTGCCATGATGTTTTTCATCATGGACAGCATGTTTAGACCTTTAGGTCCAGGCGCAGTGACCGGCGTATTCCAGCCGTATCGTTTTGGCAATTTGGAATTGGCCATATCAATTACCCTGTAATCGACTTTGATTTATTAAACGGATTAAGTTCCATAACTAGAGCACAACCAATCATGATTATGATCGAGCCGACAATCTGATTTGAAGTCAATTTTTCACTGAATAAAAAGTATCCAAGGATGACCGCAACGACCGGAACTAAAAATTCAGTTGAAAGCGCTGTTGATGCCCCAACTTCGGCTACAAGTTTGAAGTAGAGAATGTATGCCAGTGCACTGCCAGTTGCAGCTACAGCAATCAAACACAAAATGTCACCAAAAGTTGGTGTCTTGAATATTGGGACAAATAGTAAAAGGGGCAGCGTCCATAGACCACCAAACAAGAAAGTCCCGATTGTCTGTTCCCATGAGCCAATGTGACTTGCGCGAGCTTTTGAGTAAACGCCACCAATAGCAAATCCGGTTGCACCAATTATTGAACCAGTAAAGCCAAGAAGGAATTCTTTATCCATCGCCTGTGGCGATAGACCAATCAAAATTACGACCCCAACAAATCCAATTATCAAACCGAAAAGTTTTGTCTTTGTTGGAAGTGCCCGAAGCCAAATACTTTCAAATAAGACGCCAAATAATGGAATAGTCGTAACCAAAATGGCAGCAAGCTGGGTTCCGATTCGGTCCAATGCAAAGTTAAGTCCACTTAAATTCATCGCAACACTTGTCAATCCAAGCACCGCAAGATTGGTCCAATTCTTGCCAAAGACAAGTTCTCGCTTCGTAGCTTTTGCAATTGCATAAACAATTGCGCTAGCTAGAAATGCGCGAAAAGTAACGGTGGCTGCCCAGTTAAGTGAATTGACTACGGGGACCAAAAAGGCAAATGACGCTCCCCACATGATTGCAACCCAGGCATACATATTTATCTGCCGAAGGGTCATACTCTGACTATATCGGGCGTGCAAAAAGTTTCGGACTAGGGATCTTCCCCAGTATTTAACGTGCGAGTAAACTTGAAAATGAAGAAAGAGGAAATTATGTCTGCTGATCTAACCAACCGCGTAGTAGTTGCAGTAATTGAGCGCGATGAAACCAGAATCTGGGCTACAAACGCTGAAAAAGGCACCAAACCTGAGGTAGTACATCAGCCGGCAAATTCGGATAACCATAGGCATGTTCGTGAAGCACAACATCATGGTGGCCATGATTCAGATAAAGCAACTAAGGCCTACTACGAGGCTATCTCTGCAGTTCTTGCACCTGCTGGTGAAATTCTTTTAGTTGGCCATGGCAATGGCAAGTCCAACTGGATGGTTAAGTTTGTTCAGCATCTTGAACGTCACCACAAAGATGTTGCCCACAAAGTAGTTGGCGCATTGGACATCAATGTTCCAGCAATGTCAGAAAATGAAATTTTAGCTGCTGCCCGTAATTGGTTTGATGAACCAATTCACCGACGTTAAAGAAGTTCGCGAATTTAATGTCGGCATTTCGCGACTTCTTTACACCTCGCTCAATTAAAGGTGAGAAAGTCACCATCAATGACGTCATTAACGCACCGTACTTTCGCCTAGCTGTACTCAGTTCTCTAGCGGCAACGCTTGCTTATTTCATCGGGTCAAACGCTCCGCAAATTTCTGGAACCACAGCGGCAATAACAGCTTTAATTTCAATCCGACATACATTCCACGATTCAATTCGGGAAAGCTTCAGCCAAATTGTTGGTGTGTTAGTTGGCGGCACAGTTGCGTTCTTATTTATTCAGACAATTGGCTTTAACTGGTTTGTATTTCTAATCTCGGTCTTTTCAACTTTTATCACCGCTCGCCTTTTAAAACTTGGCGAAGAAGGTGCAATTGCAATTGGCATTACGGTGATGCTTGTAATCGGACAAAGTTCAACTGAAAACGCCCTTGGAACCCTTGAGCAAAGATTCCTAGGTGTTTTGCTTGGCGTTTCACTTGCAGTTGTCGCCTCCTATTTCATCAGAAAAGGCACACCACATAGCAGGGCGCTTCGCGCAGGTATTTCGCAATCACTTGCGATGGTGAATTTACTAAATCGAATTGCAGTTAAATTGGCACTTGAACCTGATGCAATTACCCGCGATATGTCGCGTGATTGGTTAGTTGAAGCTAAGAAAATTGTTCAAGACTTGGTTGAAATTACCGCGCAAGCAGAAAATGCAGTTGCTGGCACTGGGTGGTCACCAATTCTGGATCGAAAAGAAACCCAGGCGGTTTTAAAACAAGTTCAGAAAACAAAAATTACTGCTGAGACTTTAGTGAATATTTGCCGAGAACTTGATTTAACTTTTGCCGGTTCTGATAAATTGCCTGAAAACTTAGCCGCCGCGTTGGCTGGTGTCCTGACTGCAACTGCCCATGCAATAAATGATCAGGCTGAAGCCGCCGAGGAACGCCCATCTGCTGTGATTGCTGAGGATGAAGATGGCTTTGAGGCGCAACGGCAGAATGCAATATCTGAACTCAGACACTTGGATGAAACTCAGCCATTACTAATCGGTGGGTCCATTCTGCGAGATGCAGAAAAAATTAATGATCTACTAACTGAACAGTGGAAATAAATGAGCAAAATTTACGATATGTCGGTGCAATCGGTATACGTGCACTATGTAAACAAGGTTGAACGAAAAGGTCGAACCAAGACTGAATTAAATAAAGTCATTTGTTGGCTCACAGGTTTTTCTCCAGCAGAGCTCCAAAAACATCTGAAAGCCGAAACCACCTTTAAGGATTTCTTTAAACAAGCCAAGTTGAATAAAAATGCCAAAAAGATAACCGGCACAATTTGTGGAGTGAAAATTGAGGACATTGAAGAACCTTTGATGAAAAAGATTCGGTACCTGGACAAGATTGTTGATGAGCTTGCTAAAGGACGAGCGTTAGAAAAAATACTTAGAGATTAAAAGACAAAGGCCCCAGCTAATGGGGCCTTTGTCTTTTTAGTAGCGGGGACAGGATTTGAACCTGCGACCTCTGGGTTATGAGCCCAGCGAGCTACCGAGCTGCTCCACCCCGCGTCGGTTCATTAAGGATACGGCAGATTATTACCCGCGCAAAATCGCACAATGTTTGATGAATTTATTAGTAATGCGCTAGGGCAAGTAATTCATTAATCGATTTACCAAAACGATTTAGATCTATGTAGGTGCTAGCAACACCATAAGTTGCACCATTGCCAGTGTGTGAATACTGCCAAATAGTCCAGTTAAGGTTGCAAGCACCAGTTGTCCAAACAGTTGCGTAACAAGTTTGCTTTGAACCAACTGTTCCTGGTGTTGGGGTATCACTAGTGTTTGCAACCCACAGTGGATAATTAGCGATCGCTGGATCGTTTATGTATTGCTTTAAGAAACTTAAGTTTGAATAAACAATTGGTGTGAATCCCGTCTGGGATTTAACTGTGTCTAGAAAAGCCCTAACGAAGGCAGATACAACTGCCGCTGGTGTACCGGCACCTCCAGCCAAACTGAATCCTTCAATATCTAATGCAACCGGAAGAACACCTGGTTTGTATCCACCAAGAGTATTCATATTTGAGATAGCCCGGTTTGCTTGCGCAACTCCCTGTGCAGCCGCACTTGATGGGCTACTTCCGGCTGAAATTAAACCAACGTGATAAATGCCAGTAAGGATGCCTGCTTCACGAGCTTTTGGAAAATCGATTGTGGACCAACGCATCGCCTGAGCATTAGCCGCATCTCCACCACTTGATCCCTTCATGAATAGGAATCTGACACCCGCATCATACATTTTGATGAAATCTATTTGCCTGCCACCGCTGTGCTGGGCGTAAGAAATGTCAGCACCAATAATGTTGCCATTTGTTGGAAGCCCTGCGAAAACGAGCTTGCGCAATACGGCTTCTTTTTCATTTGCTAGAGCCTGAAGTCGATCAGCCTCTGCTTTGGCTTTTTTGGTTTTAACGGCGATGTCAGAAACTATTTTTTGGGCTTCATCATTTTTGGCTTTAATTTCAATTTGAATTTTTTGGGCTTCTTCAACTTTGACTTGAAGTTGAGCCTTCTTATCCATCAAAACTGCAAGTACATCATTGCTGCTATCCAGGACATGATTAAGTAATTCAATTTTGCTGGTTATGTTTTCATCAGTATCCGAACTGATGATGACATCCACCATTAACCACTCTTTGCTAACACCCATTTTGTAAGCTGTTCGAACAATTTCATCTAGCAATGCCTGGTTCGTTGCAATTTCTGCATTAAGCGCCTCCATCTCAGCTTGAACAACCGCTAAGGCATCCTCAGCTGCCTTTAATTCAGCGGCAACTTTTGCAGCAGCCGATTTTGCTGTTGCTAATTCTTTTTCAGCTGCGGCCAGAGTCGTTTTAGCATCTTCAAGGGATTTCATGGTTGCTGCAAGTTCTGCCCTTGCCGCTGTTACCGGATCGTCAGCCTTGGCAGGTGAAACGACCGAAAAGAAAACTAAGCCGAATGAAATTAATAAAATTAAAGCTTTTTTGGGCACAAAACGACTAGTGGGAAGTGGAGTTTTGCGCATATTTTGATTGTAACCCAAGAAACCCAAAGTCCTTGGAATACAAGGTTATTAGACTCTAAGCATGAGCAATCAAATTGAAACACAGCTTGAAGTACAACTAGAAAATCGTGATCGGACATCAGTTTTATTACGAGCTATTTTGATAATCCCAGCATGGATTTTCCTATCTTCATTTGCTAATTGGGCTTCAGAGAATTCAGATGCAGCAACTTGGACAGCAGGATTCATTGTGTTGCCACCTGCGTTAGCACTAATCTTCCGTGGCATTTACCCTTCGTACGCTTTGGCATTTAACCATGCGCTGCTAGATCTAAGTTTGCGTGTTACTTCATATTTCGCTTTGTTGACAGATAAGTATCCAACAATCGAAGCCAGCTCAGTGGTCAAAACAACGCTGCCTGAAATAGATGGTGGTCGAAAATTAAATCGACTGCTGCCGCTAGTGAAGTGGTTTTTAGCAATCCCACTTTATTTAGTTGGACTTTTGTATGGACTTTATGCTGCACTTTTTGTGATTCTGTCCTGGTTTAACATCTTGTCGACTGGCCAAATGTCTGCCAACTCTGCTGATGTGATCTGCAAAGTAATTGCTTACTGGAACAGAATTACTGGGTATGCATTCCTCTTGGTTACTGACGAATATCCAGGTTTCAGTCTTTAACTTAAAGTATGTAAATGGCTGAATTAGTTTTCTTCACTGGAACGATGGACTGCGGCAAGTCCACTCTTGCTGCACAAGTTAATTACACGCATGCCAGCCGAGGTCGTCGCGGACTTGTTTTTACTTGTAATGACCGTGCCGGAGATGGAGTTATTTCAAGTCGACTTGGTCTTGAAGTTCCAGCTATTGAGGTGAGGCCAGAAACTAATTTCTTTGAGATAGCTCTTGGCAACCAATCTGAAGGTAAGCCACTTGAATACTTGATTTGTGATGAAGCCCAGTTTTACTCTCGTAAACAAGTAGATCAACTAGCGCACGTTGTTGATGACTTAGATATAGACGTTTTCACTTTTGGGTTATCAGCTGACTTTAGGACTGAACTATTTCCAGGATCGGCCAGACTATTTGAGTTGGCTGACCGGATCCAAGTGCT
The DNA here is from genome assembly GCA_041179585.1 of Actinomycetota bacterium. Lineage (GTDB taxonomy): Bacteria > Actinomycetota > Actinomycetes > S36-B12 > UBA5976 > UBA5976. The sequence goes on along the minus strand of JBEGTB010000030.1, from coordinate 13,392 downwards.
TCAAGTTGAAGCACTATGTTGGTGTGGTCGCAAAGCAACTCACAATGCCAGAACTGTTAATGGCGTAATGGTTACCGAAGGTGAGCAAGTAGTTGTTGGCGATACATCAAGTGCTGATGTAGTTGCTTATGAAGTTTTATGCCGACGTCACCACATGGCTTCGATGCCATTGGGTAGTGCCGAGGAAGACTAGTCGCGGTCGCGGCTTAGAAGTCCGATAAGGCCAAGTAGTGCTACTCCTGCAATGGCTAAGCGTTCTGGTTTAACTTGACCATTTTCATCAACAAAGAAGTCTGTTACTTTTTGCATTCCTCGGGATGCCACGTGAGCAGGCTTCAAGTAACTTTCAAGATCGGCTACATCTTTAGCTAGTTGCGCCCTAGTAGCGTCTAGATCAGCAGCAATCTTCTTTGCTGATTCACTTGGGAAATTCAATCCGGACATGACACTAAGACTAAGAGTCCTTCGATTTAATTCAAAGTTGAGTTGCTTGTCAGACAACAATTGAGTTATCCTTATTGCAAATAGTTTGCAATAAGGATTTAAGTGTCACTGCCAGTTCATGAACATGAAGTAAAACCTCCATTAAGAGACCGCCTGACTAAGTCAGAATGGCGACGCCTTTTTGCAATGTTTGGCTTTATTGCCTTTTTGCATATCGCTGGTTTTGCTTTGATGTGGCAAGCCACAAAAGGTAATTATGAATTATCTGACGGAACCATGTTTGGCTGGGGCACAGCAATGCTTGCCTATGTTCTTGGCATGCGTCACGCTTTTGATGCTGACCACATCGCTGCAATTGATAACACCACAAGGAAATTAATGAGCGAAGGTCAACGTCCGTTGGCCGTTGGTTTTTTCTTCTCACTAGGTCACTCTTCAGTCGTCGCCGGTTTGGCAATTTTGCTGAACTTCGGAATTAAATCCCTTGGAACCCAGCTTAAAGATGAAGAATCCACGCTGCATCAGGTAACTGGCGTAATTGGCCTCACCGTAAGTGGACTTTTCTTGATGCTAATTGCAATCTTGAATCTAATCGTTTTGGTTGGAATCATCAGAATTTTTATCGATATGCGCCAGGGTAAATATTCCGAGGCTGAATTAGAAAAGCACTTAGATTCTCGCGGATTGCTAATGCGCTTCTTTGGTCCAATTGCAAGGCGTATCGATAAATCTTGGAAGATGTATCCACTTGGGCTGCTCTTTGGACTTGGCTTCGATACCGCAACCGAAGTTGGTTTACTGGTACTTGCGGGCTCTTCGGTTGTTGCTGGTCTGCCTTGGTGGGCAATTTTGAGCTTGCCATTATTTTTTGCTGGTGGCATGAGTCTGCTTGACACTATTGATGGATCGTTTATGAACTTCGCGTATGGTTGGGCTTTTTCACAACCCGTTCGCAAGGTTTACTACAACATTGTGATTACTAGTCTTTCGGTGGGCACAGCCTTATTTATTGGTGGACTGGAACTAACTCAGGTATTAAGCAGTCAACTGAACTTAACTGGTGGAGTTTGGGACTGGGCAAATTCGATCGAACTCAATACCGCTGGTTATTACATAGTTGCCGCATTCGTAATTGTTTGGGCTTTGGCACTTCTGACTTGGCGCTACGGCAAAGTGGAACAGCGCTGGCACAACCGCGCTCACTTAGCCCAGCTAGCCCGCGGTGAACAGGTTGACCATGCTGCAGCGGGCATTGAGCTTGGCCCAATCCGCGAACCATTCAAGATCGACTAACCAGAGTTTCCAAGCCTGGGCTTAGCCGATTTCCGCTTAGCCCCGATTTACTGGCAGAATAGAGCCCACGTGCGCGGGACTGGCGGAATTGGCAGACGCACCAGATTTAGGTTCTGGCGCCTTCGGGTGTGGGGGTTCAACTCCCCCGTCCCGCACGTTTAAACTTTTGGCCGTGGCCAGCAAAAAATCAACAATCTCAAGTTGCCCAGTAACTCGCGGTGAAGTTGATCTATCTAAATACGAAAAATTAGCTGGTGTTTGGCGCGAACTTGGAATTAGTGCCCCTGCGCGAAGGGCGCTAGTTGATGCCAAATTATTGAAATTATCTGATTTGAGCAAAATCAAACTTGAGGATTTAACTGCGCTGCACGGCATGGGGCCAAAAACTATTAAAACTTTAAAAGCAGTTGGAGCGAAGTTTAAGAAATAACGCGGGTCAGTTGATCAGCTAAATCTCTGAGTGCTTTGCCTCTATGGCTAATTGCATCTTTTTCTTCATCTGACATTTCAGCTGTTGTTCGAAGCGAATCGATTGGTTGAAAAATTGGATCGTAGCCAAAGCCATTCTTGCCACGAGGTTTACGAACTATGAAGCCTTCAACAGTTCCACTTGCAATGATTTCTCTTCCGTCAGGAAAAACTGCCACAGCTTTACAGACGAACTGCGCACCACGGCGAACATCTGGCACATCTTCAATTTGAGCCAAAACTAGTTCAAGATTTTCCTCATCAATACTTTTCTTAGCGGCAGACCATCTGGCTGAAAGAACTCCAGGCATACCGTTTAGTGAATTAACACAAAGTCCTGAGTCATCGGCAATTGCAGGCAGTCCAGTGTGATCACAAATAGCCCTAGCCTTCAAAAGCGCATTACCTTCAAAAGTGCTTTCAGTCTCAACAACTTTTGGCGCTTTAGAAAAGCTATCCAATGTCAAAATTTCAATTTTTAAATTTTGCTCGTGCAAAATCCTTTGAAGTTCTTTAGCTTTGTGTTTGTTTCTGGTTGCTAAAACAAATTGCTGGGTCATTTGGTTAAGGCAGCCTTTTGAAGCGACGTCAATTCGGTGCAACCAATAGTGGCTAAATCCAATAGCTGGTTGAGTAAATTGCGATCGAATGGCTCACGTTCGGCAGTTCCTTGGACTTCTACAAATTTTCCACTACCAGTCATTACTACGTTCATGTCTGTTTCGGCACGAACATCATCGTCATAATGTAGGTCAAGTGATGGAATGCCATCAATAATCCCAACAGATACCGCCGCAACTGAATCTGTTAACACCACAGCTGATGGAGCAACTAAACCTGCAGTCCTTGCCCACTCAACTGCATCAGCAACTGCCACATAGGCACCGGTAATGGCTGCGGTTCTAGTGCCACCATCTGCCTGAAGCACATCGCAGTCGATCATGATTGTGTTTTCGCCAAGTGACTTTAAATCTACGATCGAGCGCAGACTTCGGCCGATAAGTCGTGAAATTTCGTGGGTGCGTCCGCCCAGTTTTCCTTTAACGCTTTCGCGATCACTTCTGGTGTGAGTGGCTCTTGGCAGCATCGAATACTCGGCAGTTAACCAGCCTTCGCCACTTCCCTTTTTCCACCGTGGAACGCCTTCGACAAAAGAGACTGCGCATAAAACCCTGGTTGCCCCGAATTCAACTAAAACACTGCCTTCAGCATGGTCAAGCCATTTGCGAGTGAATTTAACTTCGCGTAATTCATCGGCGCTTCGGCCGTCAGATCGTGTAGTCACGAATGCGACTCTAGCAACTAGATAGTCTCAACCAGAGTTACCTCTGGCCCTAAAAAGCGACGAGCCAAGTCAGTAAAGGGTTTTCCTGTTGCTAAGAATTGGTGCTTTGGAGCCGGCGCCTTTGAATCACGTAAAAGATCATTTTCAACCAGCATTCGGTAAACATCTTTTGCGGTTTCTTCGGCACTCGAGACCAAGGTAACTTTGTTTCCAGCCACAAAACTGATCACGCCAGTTAGCAGTGGGTAGTGAGTGCAGCCTAGAACTAAAGTGTCGACTTCATCCTTAAGAATTGGAGCTAGATATTCCTTGGCCACTTCAAGAACTTCTGGACCACTTGTGATTCCAGCTTCCACCAATTCCACAAACTTTGGACAGGCTGCTGAGGTTAATTGAATTTGAGTTGCGGCCGCGAAGGCATCGGCGTAAGCGCCGCTATTGATTGTGGCAGCTGTTCCGATAACACCAATGTGCCCAGTTCTAGTAGCGCTAACTGCACGTCTAACTGCTGGCTGAATAACTTCGATCACAGGAATTGAATAACGCTCGCGGGCATCGCGCAACATGGCGGCACTTGCTGAATTACAGGCAATCACCAGAGCTTTAACGTCACGGTCAACTAGTGAATCCAAAATATTCAAAGCAAGTTCGCGAACCTCTGCAATTGGCCGAGGACCATATGGGCTGTGAGCCGTATCCCCAACATAAATAACTGGTTCATTCGGTAACTGGTCCAAAATCGAGCGAACGACAGTCAGGCCACCAACACCTGAATCCATCACGCCAATTGCCCTGTTATCCACGCCTTAATCATATTTGCTCTAGCTCAAACCCTTGGGATTAAAGGGTTTGGGAGGATTTCAAATGGCATCTATTGCAAAATCCTTGCGAACATTTGGTTGGAATTTATTGAAGAATCGAGTTGTTATAAATTAGTAGAAATTTCAACCACATAGAAAGTAGAGCAATGGCAGTCGCAGTCAGCATCCCAACCATCTTGCGTTCCTACACCGGAAATGCACGATCAGTTGAATGTTCTGGTGATTCGCTACAACACCTCATCACTAACTTGGATGACAAGTTCCCAGGCCTTGGTGACCGCCTACTTGAAAATGGCCAGCTACGCCGATTTGTGAACATCTACATCAATGACGAAGATGTGCGCTTCATGGGCAGCCTTGATGCAAAAATTGCTGACGGTGATGCAGTAACAATTCTGCCGGCCGTTGCTGGTGGCTAATTAATGCGCTTCGATTCGCTTCTTGATTCTGTTGGTAACACCCCACTTGTTGGCCTGCCAAATCTTTCACCAAGTGACGATGTTCGTATCTGGGCAAAACTAGAAGATCGTAATCCAACTGGTTCCATCAAAGATCGCGCTGCATTAGCGATGATCGAAGCAGCTGAAAAAGATGGGGTATTGACTCCTGGCTGTACGATTCTTGAACCAACAAGTGGCAATACAGGTATCTCACTTGCAATGGCAGCCCGCCTGAAAGGCTACAAGCTGATCTGCGTGATGCCAGAAAATACTTCAGTTGAACGCACACAACTATTGAATATGTGGGGCGCACAAATTCGTTACTCACCTGCTGCCGGTGGATCCAATGAAGCAGTCCGAGTTGCAAAAGAATTAGCTGCTCAGAATCCAGATTGGGTAATGCTTTACCAATATGGAAACCCAGCCAATGCTCTTGCCCATTACACCGGCACTGGCCCAGAAATTCTGGCTGACCTGCCCACAATCACTCACTTCGTTGCTGGCCTTGGAACAACAGGAACCTTAATGGGAACAGGTCGATACCTTCGTGAACATAAGCCCGATGTTCAGATTGTTGCCGCTGAGCCTCGATATGGCGAGTTAGTTTATGGACTTCGCAATTTAGATGAAGGCTTCGTTCCAGAGTTATATGACGAGTCAATTTTGACTACAAGATTTTCAGTGGGTCCTCGTGAAGCCGTTGCTCGCACACGTGAACTTTTGGATAAAGAAGGTATCTTCGCTGGTATCTCCACAGGTGCAATTTTGCATGCTGCCCTAGGTGTTGGCGCGAAGGCAGTAAAAGCTGGGCAGAAAGCCGACATCGTATTTATTGTTTGCGATGGTGGCTGGAAATATTTATCCACCGGTGCCTATGAAGGCTCACTCGATGAAGCTGAAGATGCCCTCGATGGCCAACTTTGGGCTTAGCTAATCTCTATTTCTTCTTCTTCGACAGATCCATCAACGATTCGAAATGACCTTAATTCATAAGGTCCATCAGCATTTCCAGTTTCGCGCGTGCTGATCAATACGTAATGTGCATTTGGTTCAGATGCATAAGCAATGTCTGTTCTGGACGGATAAGCCTCAGTAGCTGTATGCGAATGATAGATAATTACAGGATCCTCATTGCGGGCATCCATGTCTTTATAAAGCTGCAAAAGATCGTGGGTTTCAAATTCATAAAAAGTAGGTGAACGAGCAGCATTTACCATTGGGATAAAACGTTCTGGGCGATCACAGTTAGCTGGCCCTGCGATCACACCGCAAGCCTCATCAGGGTGATCTGCGCGTGCATGCGCCACCATCTGATCTATTAAATCTTTGCTAATTTCTAACAACTTTTCACCTGTATTGATCTTAGAGGGCTTCGATCAAAGTGCTTTGCAAGTAAGTCAAGTAGTCGTAAAGGTGCAAGCCAGGATCCGTTGATTGCTTTTCGCGGTAGTCATCCGTTATGCCAATGCGAGTTCCAAGAACTAATCGCAAGTCATTTAGCGACCGAAGCCAAGCGTTTATCTGGGCACTATTTAATTCAAATTTTTCTGAATCTGTTTCCAGTAAATGAGAAACCATTTCAAGATTGGTCAATTTTTCATTTCGTAAATCTGGCTCGGTAAATCTACGAAAATCTGAGGCAGCATCTTCGTCTTCTTTATATGCAGAAGGGAAAAGTCTGGCGATGGCTGGGTCACTTGGCTCTTGAGTTGGGCCATCTAAACCAACCAACGCAGCTAGTGGATCAGATTCTTCTGGAACATCTGGCAGCTCAAGAAGTTCATGCATCTGGCTAAAAAGTTCACGCAAAACTTTTCGCTCATCAAAATTTAGATTCAGTGTTACTTTGCCTCTGATAGACCGCTTGAACATCAGAAACTATCTCGCTCAGTTGTGGCCCAAAGTCCGTAGGAATGCATCGCTGCAACATCGCGTTCCATCTCTTCACGAGTTCCTGAGCTAACTACTGCTTTACCTTTGTTGTGCACATCAAGCATTAATTTTTCAGCTTTAGTTTTGTCGTAGCCAAAATAATCCTGAAAAACAAAAGTTACATAGTTCATTAAATTGATGGGATCATTCCAAACAATTGTCACCCAAGGACGTGCAGTTGCTAAATCAGCTTCAGCAATCTCAATTGGGGCAACGCTCACTCTTGTAGTTTGCCACGCAATTTAACTAGGTGAAAGCCTAAGAATCTGAACCTTCATCGCCGCCACCAGGTGGGAGTCCTTCATAGATTTCTTTACATTCTGGGCAAACCGGAAATTTACCTGGATCGCGATTTGGTATCCACACTTTGCCACAAAGTGCGACGACAGCTCCGCCTAATACGGCGCTTTCGACAATTTTGTCTTTTTTAACATAATGCGCGAAGCGTTCATGATCGCCAGCCTGAACTTGCTCTTCGGTGCGCTCATCAACAAGTACGCCACCTTCGGTACGGAATTCTTCGCTGCTCATAAGCCCATTTTACTAGAGCCCGATCTTGGAATTAAGCCAATAAACTGCCTTAAGGTAAGTTCAAGTATTTTCAAACGAGGTAGTCAGTGCTATTTGAACCACAGATTGTTGAACCAATCGCACTGCCCCTTTGGATTGACTTAGGCGCAGTTGCAGTTGGTTCGGTTTATGGAGCCACTCTGGCAACTTCACGCAAGGCACCTCTTGTTGGTGTCTTACTAATGGGCATGTTGTTTGGTTTTGGTGGAAGCATTATTCGTGACCTTCTTCTAAATGCTCCGATTAATCCGCTGACTCAAGGGCGCTATGTTCCAACTGCAGCCTTATCTTCAATCATTGGTGCCGTATTTGGAAATCAGATTTTGAAACCAAGGCGAGTCTTCTACACTCTAGATGCCTTAGTAATCGGCATGTTTGTAGTTATTGGTGCTGAGAAATCTTTGATTTATGGAATGCCACTGGGTTCGGTGATTTTTATTGGAACCTTAACTGCAGTTGGTGGTGGAATTCTTGGTGACATTCTGACTGGCCAAAAACCTGACATCATGACTCGTGGACCATGGCTAGCTTCGGTTGCGCTATTTGGCGCTATTTGGTTTGTCATTTGGTATGAACAAGGTTTTATCGAATTTGCGGAACTCAGTACGATAGCAATCGTTATTTTGATTCGTGGGATGTCTTTGTGGCGTGGCTGGGATGCGCCAACCCCTGATGATTTAAAGCCCAGCGCCTGGGTTGGTCGAACGAAGCGCAGCGCTAATAAATAGCATTGGGGTATGGCTTTCAATGTTGAACAAATCAGATCGCAATTTCCAAGTCTTAATACAGGTGTAGCCCACTTCGATAGTCCAGGTGGAACTCAGACGCCAGTTTCGGTAGGCAAGGCGATCTATGACACGATCACAGGTCCACTTTCTAACCGCGCTACCGGATCACTTTCTGAAAAGAATGCTGAACATTCTGTAGTCGAAGCGCGAGCAGCAGCAGCTGATTTACTGAACATTGATCCTCGCGGAATCGTCTTTGGTCGCAGTATGACTCAACTAACATTTGATTTCGCGCGCACACTTTCACAAAGTTGGAAGCCTGGCGATGAAGTTGTTGTTTCTCGACTTGATCATGATGGCAATGTCAGGCCTTGGGTAACTTATGCCAATAAAACTGGTGCCACTTTGCGCTGGATTGATTTTGATCCAAATACTGGCCATCTCGATGTTTCAGATGTTGAAGCAGTCGTTACCGAAAAAACTAAAGTAGTTGCTCTAACTGCCGCCTCAAATGTGCTTGGCTCTAAGCCAGATTTGCCAGCAATCTCAAAAATTGTTCACTCAGTTGGTGCACTACTTTATGTCGATGGCGTTGCCAACACTGCGCATAACCCAGTGGATTTGGAAACTTTGGGTGCGGACTTCTATGGCTGCTCTCCATACAAATTCTTTGGACCGCACATCGCATTTCTAGGTGCTAAACCAGAACTTCTTGAAACTTTGCACCCAGATAAATTGCGTCCATCAACTGAAGTTGTTCCCGAAAGATTTGAGCTTGGCACATTGCCATACGAGTTTTTAGCTGGAATCACTGCTGCAATAGATTTCATGGCCAGTATGGATCCAGAAGCAACTGGTTCTCGACGCCAACGATTACTTACTTCACTTGCAGCATCAGGCGCTCATGAAATGGCGCTTGACCATCAATTGCGTGCTGGCTTGGAATCTATGGGCAATGTGAAGATCTACAGCAACTCCAAAGTGAAAACACCCACACAGTTTTTCAATCTCGATGGCATTAAGCCAGAGCGAGTTTATGAAGAATTGTTAAAAGTTGACGTTCATGCGCCAGCTAGTAATTTCTATGCAATTGAAGCTTGCGATCATCTTGGATTGGGCTACCAAGGCGCAGCACGCGCCGGAATGTCCCCATACAACACCTCTGAAGAAGTCGATCGCTTACTTAATGCTTTAATCGATCTGAAAGCTTAGTCAGCTGCTAGACAGGCCGACTTAACTTCAGGAGCAATTTGGTTGGCAAACTTTGCTGATCCATTTGCGTTGAAGTGTCCTTCGTCAACAAAGTCTTTTTCGGTGAAACTTGATTGATTAGCATCAATGTAAATTGCCCCAAGTTTTGCCGCTTCGTCTTTCATTATTGCGTTTAAACCAGCAATGAACTCAATGACTTTGCCTTTTGGCACATTTGGAATAAGCCCCGCATCTTCACCAACAAGCACCGATTCATTCAGAATCTGTCCAACTAAAACAGTCTTAACGTTTCGGCTGTTATTTATGGCGATGATACTTTGAATGTTTTTTCTAAAGCGATCATTCAAAGTCTGATCAGGTTGTCCGCTTAATTTGGCATCAACATATCCAGTTGGTGTTGGAACAGTGTCTTGACCAATAAGTGGCATTTGGCTTATTAGAGTCATAATTGGAGTAAATCCATTGCCCTTGCGGACTTGAAGCTCATTAACCAAACTCAAGACGTGCGTGTCAGCATAAGCTGCATCTGGTGTCGGAATATGAGCGTTACGCGCATCGTTCCAACCTTCGTAGTAAATCGAACATGTTGGGGTGCGGCCATTTACTTGGTCATAAAAAGAAGTTTGTAAAAGATTGTCAGCGGATGTAAAAGCAGGAACACCGCGATTTATTACTGCGACATTGCTTCCAAGCAGGATGCTTAGCTGGTTTGGCCAAGACTGCTCATCACTTACTGCAACGTCATAAGTGGTCGAGCCGCCGTAAGCATTAATGAGAATTCCAGATGTTAAAACTTCTTCGCTGGGCTCAGGTCCGCGGGTTCCAAATGAAGTGTGGGTCAGGGTTCCACCATCTGGCAAAGTACTTGAATAATTTGGCTTTGGAATGCCTTGAAGAATTGGATGATATTCAAATCTTGAATTTGTGGCCGCCGGTAGCAATGTGTCGCTTAATTTAAGGCCAATTTTTCCCGCAAAATACGGAACGAAAGCTAGGGAAAATTCAATGAAAAGCAAAGCAACTACTGACCAGGACAGTTTTGGCTTGCGGACACTAATTATTGCGATTACTGAAAGCAAGAATAAATAGATGAAAAAGTTTCCCCTTGGAGTTCCAAGTTGCAAGCGATCGGTTGCCAGCATTCCGATGGCCATAAATGAAACGCAAAATGTTAAGAAAAACGCAGCTAAGGCTGGAAGTGCGATTGAAAAATTGTATGGCTGAGCCATGCCAAAATAATTAGAAAGTTTTTTCTTGCTAGCGGGCTTTACTTCTTTGTCGCCACTAGTCGAGCTCATACTTATCCTTGTAATCTTCGATTAAATCTGCGCGTTGGTTTGCTTTACGTAAAATCGCGTTTCCAACAGCAAGAAAATCTAAATGGCTACCCATGAAACAGCGGAAGGCATCTTCAGGAGACTCAACAATTGGTTCTCCGCGAACATTAAATGAAGTGTTAACAATTACCGGACAGCCCGTTTTTTCAAAGAAACGCTGAATTAAAGCGTGGTAGCGAGGATTTGTATCTTGATGAACAGTCTGGATTCGGGCTGAATAGTCCACGTGAGTAACTGCTGGAATTTCTGAACGTGGAATATTTAGTTTTTCAATTCCAAAAAGTGACTGCTGTTCAGAAGTCATTGGAATTTGTTTATTCTTGGCTACATCTGCCACAAGTAACATGTATGGCGAATCAGTATTTAGATCAAACCACTGGCTCACATGTTCACGTAAAACACTCGGTGCAAACGGTCTAAATGACTCACGGAATTTAACTTTTAAGTTCAAAGTCTTTTGGGTGTCCGCATTTCTAGGATCAGCCAAAATAGATCGCCCGCCAAGTGCTCTTGGGCCAAACTCCATTCGCCCTTGGTGCCATCCAACCGCTTGGCCCTCAGCAAGTGCAGTGGCTGTTTGCTCAATTACTTGATCATCTGAAACAGTTTCAAAAACTGCACCAGCAGCAGTCAAGCGAGATTCGATTTCGGACTGGTTGTAGTGGGTTCCTAAGTATGAACCCTTCATGTCATCGCCAGTTTTGTTTACTGTTCTTGGTGCACCGTTCATTAAGTGGTGTGCAGCTAAAGCGGCGCCTAATGCGCCACCTGCATCACCGGCTGCCGGCTGAATCCAGATATTTTCAAAATATCCTGCACGTAATAGTTTTCCGTTTGCAACACAGTTAAGCGCTACACCACCGGCCAAACAAAGATTTTTTTGCCCTGTCTCTGAAGCTATTGATTTACCAAGCCGAAGAACAACCTCTTCAGTCACTTCCTGAATAGAAGCAGCAAGATCCATCTCCCGCTGGGTTAATTCTGATTCTGATTTTCTAACTTTGCCACCAAATAGTTCTGCAAACTTCTTGTTAGTCATTCGAAGGCCAGCTGGGTAGTCGAAGTAATCCATATTCAAATGGAATGAACCGTCTTCTTTCAGGTCCACCAGATTATCCAGAATTGTTTTGGTGTAGATCGGCTTACCGTAAGGCGCTAGACCCATCACTTTGTATTCACCTGAATTTACCTTGAACCCGGTGAAGTACGTAAAAGCTGAGTAAAGCAGACCAAGAGAGTGCGGGAAATGAATTTCTTTAATAATTTCAAGCTGGCTGCCGTTACCAACAGCAAGAGATGTGGTTGGCCACTCACCAACGCCATCCATAGTTAAAACTGCTGCTGTTTCAAATGGTGATGGATAAAACGCGCTTGCGGCATGTGAAAGATGGTGTTCACTAAATGCCATCCTGTCTACCCAATTAACTGATGGGTCGACAGTTTCTTTTAGCTCCCGAACTAAGTTGCGCTTCTGAAAAAGTTTTTCAGAAAGCCAAACTGGCATCGCCATGGAAAATGACTTAAACCCATAAGGTGCATAGGCAAAATAAGTTTCAAGAAGTCGTTCAAATTTAGGCAGCGGCTTTTCATAAAAAACCACCTGATCAACTTCATTGCCAGAGATTCCAGCTTCTTTTAAGCAAAAATTAATTGCATTCGCTGGAAAGCCGGAGTCATGCTTCTTGCGAGTGAAGCGTTCCTCCTGGGCAGCGGCCACGATTTTGCCATCGACAATAAGACTTGCCGCTGAATCGTGATAGTAAGCCGAAATTCCGAGTATGCGCATAATTTAGAAAAGCGTGTAGATAAAGGGAGCAAATACACTGGTTTGGGCAAGAAGTAATAGCAAGCCCAAAAGAAGCATTACTAATACAACTGGAAGCATCCACATTTTATTGCGGGCCTTTAAGAACTTAACTAGCTCTTTCAAGAAATTCATGTTCTTCCTTTTTCCTACTTGTACTAGTACTGATATTTAAATGATTCTGCAGTAATTTGTGAGTTTGCTCGAATTTTCCAAAATGAACTGCCTCCACGGTTTTTAAGTAACAATTCATCTCTGCCGATTATTTTCATGAATAAACCAATTGGCGTGAATAGAACAAAAAACAAAATGGTCATAACAATCGGTGAAACGACCTTGCCCATCAAAAAGCCTAGGCCCATCCACAAGGAATTAATTCGACCCAAAAGCCCTGGTGCAACAAATGCCAGGATAAAGTGCAATGCAGCTAGCACTGATAAAACCCAAAGGATTGTGTCTGGCCATTCGCGGGTGTAACCAAAGGCGGCAATAACAGCTAGGGCGACACTCATTTGACGGCCAAATTTTCTGTTTTCAATACTTGGCTTATTCAAATTTCACCCCTTATTTTGTCTGCCTTTTGAGTATACCTTCAGGTATTTACCTTTTAATTTAAGGAAATTTGCGAGTTTTACTCAAATTACTTAAAGAAACTTTAGCTTAACCTTCATAAGCGGCTTTGAGTTCAGCCAAAACGATTTTCGTTTGAGCCAGCATGGCGGTTACCGCCCGTGACCTGCCTTCCGCATCTGGGCCACCGAGATACTGATCCATTTCTGGAGATGTCACCTGCCAGGAAACACCAAATTTATCTTTGAGCCAACCGCATTGGCTGGCCTGCCCCCCATCGCCGATCAACTTATCCCAATAACGGTCGATCTCGGCCTGATCCTTGCAGGGGATGATGAAAGAAGTTGCTTCAGTAAATTGAAAATGCGGGCCACCATTTAGTGCCATAAAGTTTTGTCCGAAAATTTCAAACTCAATGGTTACTTCAGTATTTGGTTCGTTGCCTGGTGTTTCAACGGGCGTGACCCAATCGCTTTTGAGTTTGCTGT
>JBEGTB010000029.1:0-15196 GCA_041179585.1 Actinomycetota bacterium | reverse complement strand
TTGAAGGCCAGACTAAGGAAATCCTTGGAACACCTGCTGCTAGCAAGATCGTGAACAACGTTGTCTCTAAAGAACTAACCGCTTGGTTAACTAATCCACCACGCGGGGCAAAGCCAGCAGCCAGAGCAGCACTTGAAAAGATTGCCAACGCATCCAGGGCTCGCATTGCAGCTCGTCATCACCGCGATACTCAGCGGCGCAAAACTGCCCTTGAATCATCCACACTTCCAGCAAAACTTAAAGATTGTCGAAGTGAAGACAACGAGCGCACAGAATTGTTCATCGTTGAAGGTGATAGCGCGTTAGGTACTGCAAAGACAGCGCGCAACAGCGAATTCCAAGCCCTTCTGCCAATACGCGGAAAGATTCTTAATGTTCAAAAAGCATCCCTTGCTGACATGCTTAAGAACACCGAGTGTGCTTCGATTCTTCAGGTGATTGGTGCAGGCTCTGGTAGATCTTTTGACATGGAATCTGTTCGCTATAACAAGATCATCATCTTGGCTGATGCGGACGTTGACGGTGCCCACATCCGCACACTTCTGTTAACCCTGTTCCACCGCTACTTAACTCCACTTCTTGAAGCTGGCCGTATTTATGCCGCTGTGCCACCACTTCACCGAATTGAAGTAATTGGCGGGGTAGGTAAGAAGTCAAACGAAATTATTTACACCTATAGCGATGCTGAAATGAAAGCTGTTACAGCAGATCTAACTAAGCGTGGCCAACGATGGAAAGAACCAATCCAGCGTTACAAAGGTCTTGGCGAAATGGATGCAGTTCAGCTTCGCGAAACAACTATGGACCCACAGAAGCGAACACTTCGTCGCATTACAAGTGGTGACGCTAAAGCGGCTGAAGATGTATTTGATTTATTGATGGGCAACGATGTTGCGCCACGTAAAGAATTTATTATCGATGGTGCGGCCAACCTTGACCGCGAACGAATTGACGTTTAGCTTTCAGCTTTAATTTCGCGCATGGATTTTCCGCCGGTGCCCCATTCATCAACACTGACATCGTTAATGGCAACATGAACGTTCTCACGTTTAGCGCCAACACTCTCAACAGTTGCATCAGTTAGAGCGCGGATTAGGGCTAGTTTTTGCTCTGCTGTACGTCCTTCAAGCATCGTTACTGAAATAAATGGCATGGTGACTCCTTTTGGATTTTTAAATATCTTGTGGCATTAATTTGCCGGTGTGCACGTCATAAATAGCCCCACCAACTGTAACGCCATCCTTTAAAAGGGGATAAGTGCGGATTCGAAGGACGTCTGTGGTTAAAGCGGCCAACTGATCACGTACGGTGCGAAATTCAACACTTCGGGTATCAACACCGTGATCAGAAAGAATTGTTTCGTGAATCTCAGCTTCAGTTGCACTAGCCATACGACAGTCAGTGTGTGGCACAACTAGAACTCGGTTAACACCAAGTAGGAAAGTTGCCAAGACCAAAGTACGCAAAACGTCATCAGTAACGCGAGCACCTGCGTTACGAAGAATTTTCACATCACCTGCTTGCATGCCAACCATGGCAAGGGGACTAATTCTTGAATCCATGCAAGTGATAATCGCTAAGCCTTTAGCTGCGCGACCAGTTAAATGGTCATCAGTGAATTCAGTTGAGAAATTTACGTTGCCGCTTAATACATCGCTGAATTTATCTGCTGGAAAGCCGGTAGTCACCTGACTATTCTTTCACAGGATTATTCAAATGAAGGTGTGCCAAATACAGCGGTAACTGGCTTACTTAATGGACTACCTGAGCCATCGCGCTTACCAATCTTGGTTGGCACTTCAACTGCAGCGCCAGTTCCAGTTGCTGCGTGAATCGGGTTTTGCCCTACGGTTGCAGCCACCAGAATGTTTTGACCAGATAAGAATTTGTGGCAACGCATTCCGCTTCCACCACGACCTTTAGCTGGGAATTCAGAAAGCGGTGTGATCTTCATGCTGTCACCAGCAGTTCCTGGTAAAGCGCCCTCGTCACCTGCAACAGTTGCCACCATGGTGTTTTCAGTTGGCTTAACGATTGTTCCAAAAATAACTTCAGCGCCTTCATAAACGCGCATACCTGCAATACAACCTGCCTGGCGACCAGTTGCTTTAACAGTGTCAGCAGGGAAGGCAAGTAGTTGCGCATCGCTTGTGATCATCACAGCATGGCCAGATAAGTCAGAGGTTTGAATTGCGCCCACTAACCAATCGTCTTTATCAAGCTTTAAGACGTTCCAGTCGTTAGCCTTTTCTGGGACATCGTGAGTTACCCGCTTAATCTGTCCCCAGGCGGTAAATAAAACCAAAGTTGAATCAGCAGCGTTTAGATCCATTAAAGCAAGTGCTTTTTCATCTTTATCAAGTGTGATGAATTCTTTAATTGCAGCGCCACCAGCAACACTTAACGCAGCGCCAGGGGCAAGGGCTGGAATGCCAATTGTCTTAAGGCGAACAACTCGGCCACTGCTTGTTACTAAACCAATTGATGAACGGGCAGTTGTCTTAATTACTGATCGAATGGTGTCGTGATTGGCGCGCTTCTTGCCGTACTCAAGCGCATCGGTAGAAGTTGTTCTGGCTAAAAGACCACTTGAAGATAGCAATACATAACAAGGGTCATCTTCGACTTCTAGTGGAACAGCAAGAGCAGCTGAAACGATGCCTTCATCAGACATAAGTTCACTTCGGCGATCATCACCGTACTGGGCTGCCACATCAGTTAATTCCTGGGTCACAACTTTCTTAAGGCGTTTATCGCTAGTCAAGATTTCAGTTAAGTCAGCGATGATGTCTTTAAGTTCTTTTTGTTCTTTTTCAAGTTCAAGTTTTGAAAACTTAGTAAGCCGGCGAAGTGGCATTTCAAGAATGTAGTTGGCTTGAAGTTCAGACAATTTGAAGTTCTTCTTGAGTGCTTCACGGGCAACAGCAGTGTCATCACTTGCGCGAATTACCTTAATTACTTTGTCGATGTTAAGGATCGCAATTAAGAGTCCATCAACCAAATGCAGGCGATCTTGAGCCTTTTTGCGGCGGAATTCTGAGCGTCGCTTAACTACATCAAGCCTGTGCTTAAGAAATACATCAAGCATTTCTACTAAGCCAAGTGTTACTGGCTGACCTTTAACCAGGGCAACGTTATTGATATGGAATGAATCTTCAAGTGGGGTTTGCTTATAAAGTGCGTCAAGAACGGCTTGTGGGTTGAAACCATTCTTAAGTTCAATCACAAGTTCTAAACCAGATTCGTAATCGGTTAAATCGATCACATCCGAGATACCTTGCAACTTCTTGCTGGTAACTAAATCTTTGATGCGTTCAATTACACGTTCTGGTCCAACTTGGTAGGGAAGTTCACGAACAACTAGACCTGTGCGACGAGGTGAAACCTGTTCAATATCAACCCGGGCACGCATGCGGAAACTGCCCTTGCCTGTTTCATAAGC
This sequence comes from Actinomycetota bacterium, assembly GCA_041179585.1. GTDB lineage: Bacteria > Actinomycetota > Actinomycetes > S36-B12 > UBA5976 > UBA5976. The sequence continues at coordinate 11,754 of JBEGTB010000029.1, read as the reverse complement.
TTCGCGAATACCATCAAGGCCAACGATGATGCCACCAGTTGGAAGGTCAGGTCCTGGCACAAATGCCATTAAGTCATCAAGAGTTGCTTTTGGATTGTTTAGTAGATGCGCAGCTGCGGCGTTAACTTCACGAAGGTTATGTGGTGGCATGTTTGTTGCCATACCAACTGCGATACCTGAAGCGCCATTAACCAAGAGTGCTGGAACAGCTGCTGGCAGAACTGCTGGTTCTAATTCGCGACCGTCATAGTTTGGATTGAAATCAACGGTGTCTTCATCAAGAGAATCAACCATCGCATTCGCTGCAGAGGCAAGACGAGCTTCTGTGTAACGGTAAGCAGCTGGGCCTTCATCTAGTGAGCCAAAGTTTCCATGACCATCAACAAATGGCAGGCGAAGTGACCATGACTGGGCCATGCGAACAAGTGCGTCATAGATAGCGCTGTCACCGTGTGGGTGCAATTTACCCATTACTTCACCGACAACGCGGGCTGATTTCACGTGACCGCGATCAGCACGAAGATTCATTTGAGCCATGGTGTGCAGAATGCGCCTTTGCACAGGCTTTAGACCATCACGGGCATCAGGAAGTGCGCGCGAATAAATTACTGAATAGGCGTATTCAAGGAACGATCCTTGCATCTCACTGGCAACGTCAATATCAACAATGCGACCACCAGGATTTTCAGCGACGATTGCAGGTGCTTCTTTATTTGCAACCTTGGCAGAAGGTCTTTGCGCAGACTTACTTGACGTTTTCTTTGCTGCCGGTTTAGCAGTCTTTTTTGCCGGTTTCTTTGGACCTTTATTTGACGCAGGTTTGTTTGCCATTTGCTCGCTTTATTCTCGTAAGTAAATGTTCTGGTTATTGATCAGTTGGACGTTGGCCAAACAAAATGTCATCCCAAGATGGTGATTCATCTTTAACTGGAGTGGCAACGGGCATAGGAACAGGGATTGTTGGATGACCAGGACCTGCCCAAGCCGGACTATCTAGTTCTTCGTCATCTTCTTTATCTTGAGCAACTGTAGGCAATCCAACTAAACGCGGTTTCTGCTCAACTGGAGCAAGTGGTTTAGCTGCCTCCTTAGCCGCTGCAATTTGTTCATCAAAAATCCAACGGGCTTCATCATCTAAAGCAACGATTGAGTGGCCTAGTGGATCGTAAATCCAAGAAGCACCACCTGTACCACTTCCTGATGCCCAAACAACAGTGATGGTCCAGCGATTGTCATCGCGACGGTATGAATCCCAAACCAAAGTCAGGATGTCAACGTTTCGACTTATTAACTGATTAACAACGATGTCTTCTAATTGAATTTCTCCGTGGGGACGGCGAACAAAAGTTTCACGAGCTTTTGCGCAGATGTATTGGCGTTCTGCATAAACCGGACCTGCATAACGTTCAATGCGATCAACTGGCACGCCAGCTTCAGCAGCAATATCTTTTGGTGATTCACCGCGACGAATACGAGTTTGAATATCGCGTGGTGTAATTCCAATAGCTTCTTCACTTGTTGATGGGCGAGGCTTGGTTACATCGCGAATAATGTGATCATCAACTGGAACTTTGAATTCTTGACCATCGTGGTCAGCAAAAATCAGGGCGGAGTTATCGTCACTGCGACCAACGAAAATAAGGTCTTTCAACACTTCCCCCAAAAAGTTCTAAAGATAGTTTCGCGTGAAAAACCCATAAAATCGGGGTTTTCGGGGGTGTGTCGCATAGTAATAATCAGTAGGGTCCAAGATGTATTCATGACCTCAAGCCAAAGTGATTACCAAAATCTGCTAGCTGATCCTGATGTTGCTTTTGCTGTGGAATTGGCCATGCGGGCTGGCGCAGTCCTAAGTGACCGACCAGAATCACTATCGATTGAGACTAAGACTTCCGATACTGACGTGGTCACACATATGGACCAACTGGCTGAAGAACTAATTGTTTCGGCGATTGAATTGAGCCGCCCAGAAGATGGCTTGATGGGCGAAGAGGGCGCAGCCAAGAAGAGTCGCTCAGGCCGCCAATGGGTAATCGACCCCATTGATGGAACTATCAACTACTTGTATCAATTACCGCATTGGTGTGTATCTATAGCTCTAGTTGAGGAAGACAGTCGGGATGGCATCGTAGGGGTTGTCTATGCGCCAAGTCTTAATTCACTTTTTGTCGGGGCAAACGGAAAGGGTGCTTTCCGAGTAGTTGGCGAAGTTGCCACCAAACTTTCAGTCTCAACTGAAAATCGTCTTGGGCACAGTCTTGTTGGCACAGGCTTTGGTTATGCCTCAGAACGCCGTGCGCATCAAAGCCAAGTGCTAACACACGTTCTGCCAAATGTTAGAGACATTAGACGCCTTGGCTCTTGCGCACTGGATCTTTGTTTGGTTGCAGCAGGTGAGTTAGATGCCTATTTCGAACGTGGTGTTAAGCCTTGGGATCACTCCGCTGGGTCATTAATTGTGGCGCAAGCTGGTGGAGTAGTAAGTGGTCTTTATGGCAACAGGCCAAGTGACGCCATGATTGTTGCTGCCAATAGATCAATTGCCCCGCAATTAATCTCTATTCTTGAAGTCAACAAAGCCGATCAAGGGGTTTAGTAATGCCGATTTATGCACTTGGCGACAAAGTTCCAAATATTCATCCAGAAGCGTTTGTGCACCCGGATGCAGTGATTATTGGCGATGTGACCATCGGTGCGATGTCATCTGTTTGGCCATGTGCTGTACTTCGTGGTGATAGCAACAGCATCACTGTTGGGGCGAGAACTTCAATTCAAGATGGCACCGTAATTCACACAACCTCTTATCTTTCGACCAACATTGGCGATGAATGCACGATTGGCCATAACGCTCACCTAGAAGGCTGCACAGTTCAATCTGGCGCACTAGTTGGCTCTGGCTCGCTAGTTCATCACGAAGCAGTTATTGAAACTGGCGCACTCGTGGCAGCCGGGGCAGTGGTAACCCATGGAACTGTCGTGCCAGCTGGCGCATTAGCAGTTGGCGTACCAGCAAAGATTAAAGAAGGTAAAGCTGATCCAAGCGTGCTTGCTTATTCAATAGATTTTTATACCCGAATGGCTGCCACATATCCCTTGGAATTGCGTCGAATTGACTAGTCTGGGGGCGGTGTCCAATACCTGTTGGGCATAAAGTAACCTCACGTTGCGTTAGTACTTGTACTAACAAATTTCGGGAAAAATTGGGAGAAGTAAGTAAGTAATGGCAACTGACTACGACGCACCGCGGAAAACGGACGAAGAGTTAAACGAAGAGTCGCTTGAGGACTTAAAGTCTCAGCACGCTGCCAAAACTGCGACCAGCGTTGATGCTGACGAAGCTGACTTAAATGAGAACCTTGAACTTCCAGGTGCAGACCTATCTGATGAATCAATCACTGTTCTTGTTATTCCCAAAAAAGCAGATGAATTTACTTGTTCACGTTGTTTCCTTGTGAACCACCGCAGCCAGTTAGCTAAAGAAGTTAAAGGTCAGCCAATCTGTGCTGACTGTGCTTAGTTATTAAGCGTTATTAAGCGTTATTAAGCGCTGAAATTATTTTCGCTGGATTGCGCGAAGAGAACTGCCAGTACGGATGCGGATCGCTTTCATCGCTCACATCAAAAACTATTGATTCCTTTATAGCTGCTCGCATAACTATGTAAGCATCACGATGCGTAGCGGTTCGTCTTGATTCTCGGGTTTTAGATTCATTAAGTAAATTCACTGAGCCAACAAATTTTCTTGGCAATCTTGCATCAGCCACTCGAATAACTAACTCGTCAATACTGATAACTGGACTGCCAAAATACATCAGGGCAAAAATTGCACCGGTTGCAAAGATGGTTAAGACAACTCCGAATGTATTCCCAAAAACATATCCATAAGCGATGCCAAGTGAAGCGGTCATAAAGAACACCAGCAGCCAGGCAGAAATACCTGGCAGTAATCTTTCGCGGTAAATCTGGTTAAAACCATCTTCACCTTCGGTAATTTCAGGACTTGAATCATGCGGATGTGGCATACAGGTATTCTCTCATTTGTGATTAACGTGCAGTTCCAGCGACTAGATCCGCGGGCGATTGTGCCAACTTATGCCCATGCCACTGATGCTGGCGCAGATCTAGCATGTCTAGATGATTTTTCACTCAAACCAGGTGAGCGCAAATTAGTCGGAACTGGAATCGCGATCGCACTTCCCGAAGGTTACGTCGGTTTAGTGCATCCACGATCGGGCCTTGCGAACAAGAACGGCATAAGTATTGTCAACGCACCAGGAACTATCGATGCTGATTACCGTGGTGAGATTTACATCAATCTAATTAACCTTGATCCGACCGAAACCTTTCATGCAACAGCTGGCAGTCGGATTGCTCAGCTTGTGATTCAAGAATTTATTTCAGCTAATTTCACTGAAGTGCTTGAGTTGCCAGATTCAGTTCGCGGCGACAAAGGCCATGGCTCTACGGGCGTGAAAAGTTGAGTAGTGGTCCATTAAATAGTTATGAAGTCGCCAATGATGGAACCAGATTGGTGCTTGGTTCAATTTGGGTCCCAATGAAAATAGGCCTGGATGTTAGAGCTGAAATTGATCAAACAAACGGGCAACTAGTTTCAGTTTCATTGGTTTATGAAAACTCGATCGCAACCGTCGAAGTTTTTGCAGCGGCCAAAGATCATGACACTTGGTCTGAAACTAGATATGAAATTGCAGCGCGCCTTGAAGAAACAAAAGTTCAGCCAAAAATGGTTAATGGAAATTTCGGTGCTGAAATTCACGCAGTTATGCCAACTTACGACCAGCAGGGCAATGCAACCATTCAGGCAGTTAGATTTCTTGGCATAAACGGCGATCGTTGGTTTATGCGAATAGTGATAAACGGCGAAGCTGCCACAGATGAAATATCAACACAGAAACTTGATGAGTTAATTGCTGATCTTGTTATAGATCGAGGCGATGAACCAATGGCGCCAGGGGCAAGGCTGCCAATCACTTATCCAGAACAAGTTAAGCCAGAACCACAGTCGCCAACGATTCAGATTGAAATTTAGTTAGTAAAGTTAAAAACATGGGTCGTGTGGGCAACTACTTAAAAACCTTGGCTGCAAACCAAGCTGAAATTGATGCAGCCACACTTCGCGATACCAGTGAAGCAATCGGTGCAAGTGCTGCTACTCAATGTGTTGTTGGTGAACTGGTTAAAGTTCGTGGAACCATTCGCGCACTTCGAGTTAGACCTCAAGAAAGTGTTCCCATGGTTGAAGCTGAACTTTGGGATGGCACCGGGTACATCACACTTCTTTGGCTGGGTAGACGTGAGATAAAAGGCATTCATGCAGGCCGCACTTTATTAGTTGATGGCCGAATTTCCCGCGGGCCAAAAATGCAGCCGGCGATTTACAACCCCAGGTATGAATTGCTTCCTAATGTCGACTAGTCACAACGAAGAATCCATTACTCATGAGTTAGCCGATGATTCAAGGCTGCTTGTTGATTCTCTTGGTGGGACAAGGGGAATGTTGGAAAGTGGATTGCCATCAATTGTCTTTGTCATTATTTATGCAATCACTGAAAGTAATTTGAGGCTAAGTATTTATGGCGCTTTGGTCTCTGGATTAATCCTTGCGGCTTTGCGACTTGTACAAAAGCAAAAATTAACCCAGGTTGTAGCTGGATTAATTGGATTGGGTTTCTCCGCTTGGTTAGCAACTAAGAGTGGAAAATCTGAAGATTTTTTTCTGCCAAGTATTTTGACCAATGTTGCTTATGCAGCTGCATTTCTTATCAGCATTGCAATTAATAAACCGATTCTTGGTTACGTTATTGAATCGCTAAATGGTACATCTCGAAAATGGACAGCTGAAATACACTTAATGCGTAAGTATCGAGCATTAACATTTCTTTGGTTTGCTGTTTTTGCAATAAGGGTGTTGGTTATGACTCCGCTGTATTTAGCCAATAACACAGTTGCTCTTGGATTTTTTAAATTAGCTCTCGGATTTCCGTTATTCGCACTTGCTGCTTATGCAACGTATGCGATGAGTATTCGAAAAACTAACCCTTAAGAAGTTTTTCTAGAGCTTTTTCTTGTTCTTCTACAGAAACAAATAGCAATTCGTCCCCAACTTCGACCGGGTCATCTTTACTAGGTGTGATCACTTGGTGTTCTCTAAGAATGGCAAGAAGTGTTGTGTCGATTGGGAAGTGAACATCACCAACCCGCTTTCCAGCAAGGGCACTGTTTGCTTCAACGGTGAATTCATAAAGATTGGCTTGACCTTGGCGAAGTGACATTAACTTAACTAGATCGCCAACTGCGACAGCCTCTTCAACAAGAGCTGACAGGATGCGTGGGGTAGATACAGCAGTATCAACACCCCAAGCTTCATCAAACATCCATTCGTTCTTTGGGTGGTTAACTCGAGCCACAACGCGGGAAACGCCAAACTCTGTTTTAGCCAGCAGGCTTATTACTAAATTAGATTTGTCATCGCCGGTTGCAGCAACCATCACATGGCATTCAGAAAGTTTTGCTGCACTTAATGATTCAATTTCGCAAGCATCAATTTGAACAGTTTCAATATTTTCAGCAGCGATTTTATGAACAGAAGGATCACGATCTAGTAGCAAAATGCTGTGACCATTTGCCGCAAGTTCTCGAGCGATTGACCGACCAACTTGGCCAGCACCAGCAATAGCAATACGCATTAGTTACTTCGCTCCGCACCTAGTTTGGTTATTAAGTGTTGCAACTCTTCAGTCTTAGCAAGCACGTGAATCGCATCACCATCTTGTAGCACTGAGTTTTCATCGGGTAAAACAGCTTTGCCGTACCTGGTGATGATTGCGATGTTTGCATTAGTTTCATCGGAAATCTTTTTAATGTTCAGGCCAACCCAGGATTCATGGTAGATAACTTCAGCTAATGTGACACTGCCACTTGGGTCATGCCAGTCTTCGGCTGCGCCAATTGGTGCAACGTGTCTTAAAATTTGATCTGCTGTCCAAGAAACTGTTGCCACAGTTGGAATACCAAGGCGTTCATAAACTTCAGCACGGCGTGGGTCATAAATGCGAGCAATTACGTTCTTTACTCCAAAAGTTTCACGTGCGACGCGGGCGGCCAAGATGTTTGAGTTATCGCCAGATGAAACCGCAATAAAGGCATCTGCATTATTAATACCTGCTTCGATCAATCGATCGCGATCAAAGCCTATGCCAGTAATAGTTGTTCCCTTGAAATCTTTAGAAAGACGTTTAAAGGCAGAGGCTTCCTGGTCAATTACTGAAACCGAATGACCTGAACTATCTAGTTCGGCAGCAAGCATTGAACCAACGCGACCACAACCAAGTATCACTATGTGCACGTCATAAAACTACACGCATAATTAGCAGACTTCTAATTATTTATCGGCCTAGGCAATAAAAGATTAAGGCTTCAAAGGCGTAGGCTCTCCTTGTGGCGCAACTGTCTAACACCGCAAAGCGACTTGTTTTTGGTCGAGCTATTGCCAGCGAAAAGCTAGGTGAGACCCTTCTTTCAAAGAGAATCGCACTTCCAGTTTTTGCATCAGATGCACTTTCAAGTGTTGCTTATGCCACTCAAGAAATTTTGCTCGTCCTTGCCCTTGGTGGAATTGCACTTTTTTATGCGTCTATGTACGCAGCCTTAGGCGTTGCACTTGTCATGGTCGTTGTAGTGATGTCTTATCGCCAAAACGTGCATGCATATCCAAGTGGCGGCGGCGACTATGAAGTTGCCACAGTTAACTTAGGGCCTAAAGCTGGGGTAACTGTTGCAAGTGCCTTGTTGGTTGACTACGTCTTAACTGTTGCAGTTTCGATTTCAGCTGCTGTTGATAATTTAAGTTCAAGTGTCACGGCTCTTCATGAACATAAAGTTGGCTTAGCTATTGGCTTAATTGCGATAATCACAATCTTGAACTTACGTGGCGTGAAAGAATCCGGAACGTTATTTGCTATTCCAACTTATGCTTTCATGATTGCGATCATCTCTATGTTCATTTGGGCAGCTGGAAGAATCGCAAATGGTGAAGAATTGCTGGCCGAGAGTGCTAGTTGGGAAATTATTCCGCAGGGTAACTTCACTGGCGTTGCACTTGCATTTCTTTGTCTTCGAGCTTTTACTTCAGGCTGTACTGCGCTAACGGGTGTTGAGGCAATCAGTAATGGTGTTCCAGCTTTTCGTCCACCAAAAAGTAAAAATGCTGCCACAACACTTGCAATGCTTGGCGCGATAGCTTTAACGATGTTTATCGGGGTAACAGTTCTAGCAAATATCACCCAAGTGCATGTTGTACACGGTGATGAATTCATTAAGGGAATGCCAGAGGGTACTCAGCAAAAGACAGTTATCGCTCAAGTTGCCAATGCAGTCTTTAGTAACTTCCCGATCATGGCTAGCTTCGTTGCACTTGTTACTGCAATGATTTTGGTGTTAGCAGCAAACACTGCATTTAACGGCTTCCCAGTTCTAAGTTCAATTCTTGCCCGTGATGGATTCTTGCCTCGTCAGTTGCACACTCGTGGTGATCGCTTGGCATACAGCAACGGAATCATTGCCCTTGCAGCGCTGGCAATGTTATTGGTTTATGCATATGAAGCAGAAGTTACTTCACTTATCCCGCTCTACACCGTTGGTGTTTTTGTCTCTTTCACAGTGAGTCAATTAGGCATGATGCGACATTGGACGCGAAACATTGCCAATGAACCAGATGAAACACTGCATATTGCTATGAAGCGCAGTCGAGTCATTAATACTGTTGGCTTTGCCATGACCGGCACAGTATTAATCATTGTTCTGATCACTAAATTTGCGATTGGTGCATGGATCGCGTGTGTTGCCATGTCAGCAATTTACGCAACGATGCGATCAGTCAAAAAACACTATGACCGAGTCTCCGCTGAATTAAGTGTTGGTGAAGACGAACCGGTTACCTTGCCTTCTAGAGTTCATGCCATTGTTTTGGTTTCAAAAATTCACAAACCAACGCTTCGTGCACTGGCTTATGCAAGAGCAACAAGACCAACCACCCTTGAAGCTGTAACAGTTGCAGTTGATCAGGAAGAAACTGATTCATTCACAAATGAATGGAACCGGCGAGAAATTCCGGTAACTCTGACCGTTTTACATTCGCCATATCGCGAAATCACTAGGCCAATTCTTGAATACGTGCGCTCAATCGCACGTAAAAGTTCGCGCGATCTAATCACTATTTACATCCCTGAATATGTTGTTGGTAAATGGTGGGAGCAGCTTTTGCATAACCAGAGTGCGCTTCGCCTTAAAGGCAGACTGCTGTTCACGCCAGGGGTGATGGTTGTTTCAGTTCCTTGGCAACTTGAATCAAGTGAGCGCGTGGATCTTGATGAACACGAAAGTGCTCCTGGTGACGTTCGTCGAGGCGAACTAAGGTCAAATAGCTAAACCATGGCTGAAGAATCTAACCAAGTTCATCTTGGTGATCTAATAACTCTGCGCATCGACAAAGTTGCTAATGGTGGGTTTTGCGTTGGTCGACACAACGGCCAAGCAGTTTTTGTTAGAAATAGTTTGCCTGGTGAACTTGTCACTGCTGAAGTAACTGAAATAAATAAACGTTATTTACGCGCAAGCGCAACACAAATAATTGAATCTAGTGAAAACAGAATTGAGCCTGCCTGTAGTTATGCAAATGTTTGTGGTGGCTGTGATTGGCAGCATGCAAACCTCGAATACCAAAGAGATTTAAAAAGTGCAGTTGTCATTGAGCAATTGATGCATTTAGGTGATGTGCATACGGTTAACGGACGACCAATAGCTGAATTTAAAGTAAGCGCGCTAAGTCATAACGAAACCGGACTTCACTGGCGAACCCGAAACCGCTATGCAAACATCGCAAACTATTCAATTGGGATGCGCCTACCTAGATCTCACTCAGTGATCGAAATTGACGACTGTTTGATTGCAGCTAATGGTTCCGTTGAATTAGCCCAGTCGGCATTGAAATTGGGTTCAGCAGAAGTTGCTACCGCCCAAAGTTCAACAGGTCAGTTGGTTTTAGTTGACCAAAATGGTGGACCGTGGCTTGATGAAGTTGTCGAAGACAGATCATGGCGAATTCACGCTGGTTCATTTTGGCAAGTTCACAAAGATGCACCAGCTGCCTTTGTTTCAACAGTTCGTAAACTTACTGGGCTTAAGTCAGGCGATAGGTTGCTTGATCTGTATTCAGGTGCGGGCTTATTTGCAGCCTGCCTATCGAAAGATGTTGGCGATAACGGTTTGGTTGTTGCCGTCGAAAGTTCGATCGATGCAGTTCGAGATGCCAGAAGATCGTGTAGTGATTTAGCCAATTTGGATTTGATTACTTCAGATGTTGCTAAGTGGCTGTCGGTAAATGACGAAGATTTTGATGTGGTAATTCTTGACCCACCACGAACTGGCGCTGGGGCACAGGTGAGCGAAAAGATCGCAAAAATTGCGAAACGAAAAATTGTTTATGTTGCCTGTGATCCATCAGCCCTTGGCAGGGACACTGGTTACCTAGCAAGCCATGGCTGGCAAATTGAACAGCTAGTTGGCTACGACGCATTCCCGCAGACTTCACATGTGGAATGTATTGCCACCTTTGTTAAGAACTAGTAGGCCAATTAGAAATCGCTCAGGCCAATAAAGTATCTTGATATCAAGGAACTTTTAGGAGCGCGATGAGCAGTCTCAATTCGTTTAACGCAAAATCAACATTTAAATCTGGTTCAACTGAAGTTGAGATTTTTAGACTTGATGCGCTTAAGGGAACTGAAAAACTGCCTTATACCCACAAAGTATTACTAGAAAATTTACTTCGCACTGAAGACGGTGCGAATGTAACTGCCAAACAAATCGAAGCACTTGCTAACTGGGACTCCAGCGCTGAGCCAACAGATGAAATTCAATTCACGCCAGCTCGCGTAATCATGCAAGATTTCACTGGCGTGCCGTGCATCGTTGACTTAGCCACAATGCGAGAAGCTTTCACATCTCTTGGTGGAAATCCAAAACGAATTAATCCTTTAGCTCCGGCTGAACTTGTAATTGACCACTCAGTTATCGCTGATTTTTTTGGCCGTGAAGACGCAGCCGAAGCAAACGTTGAACTTGAATACCAGCGAAATGGTGAACGTTACCAATTCTTGCGCTGGGGCCAAGATGCATTCACTGATTTCAAAGTTGTACCGCCTGGCACCGGCATTGTGCACCAGGTAAACATTGAGGCATTAGCGCGTGTTGTCATGGTTCGAAATGGTCAGGCTTATCCAGATACCTGTGTCGGCACTGACTCACACACCACCATGGTTAACGGCTTAGGTGTTCTTGGTTGGGGTGTTGGCGGCATCGAAGCAGAAGCTGCGATGCTTGGCCAGCCAGTATCGATGCTCATTCCACGCGTTGTTGGTTTCAAACTTCATGGGTCGATGCCTGCAGGAACTACAGCAACTGACTTAGTTTTAACAATCACGGCAATGCTGCGTAAGCACGGTGTTGTCGGTAAATTTGTCGAATTTTATGGACAGGGCGTAAGCGCTGTTTCACTTGCCAACCGCGCAACGATCGGCAACATGAGTCCTGAATATGGTTCGACAGCTGCCGTATTCCCAATTGATGATGAGACTTTGAACTATCTGCGCTTAACTGGACGTCCTGAATCACAAATCGCACTTGTGAAAGATTATGCACAAGCTCAAGGTCTATGGCACAACCCAAGTGTTGAAC
>JBEGTB010000028.1:0-7470 GCA_041179585.1 Actinomycetota bacterium | reverse complement strand
TAGGTTCATTCTTCTTAGGTGGATTAATGATGCTTCCGATGTTTTTAATAAATCCACCAACTCACACTCCAGCTCCAATTGATTATTTCTATCTAGCAGTGCTTTCAATAATTTCAACGGGCATCGGTTACATTATGTATTTCAAGCTCGTTGCTGAAATTGGAGCAACTCCTGCGTTGACTGTTGAATTCTTAGTCACAGTAATCGCAGTTGCCATTGGTGCTGGATTCTTAGGTGAACACATTTCAGCAATTCAATTTGTTGGGGTCGCATCAATTTTGATTGGCTGCTCGTTAGTTTTGGACTTAATTCCGTTTAACCGCCTGCGCCCTGCCAAATAATTGGATTGCCCAATTAGTGGCATATTTGAAGTGTGAAAAGAATTCTTGCCATTGTCACTTCACTCGCGTTAGTTGCCAGTTGTGCCAATGGAAATTCAGATTCGACTGCATCAATCAGCCCAGGTCAAACCCCTAGTAGCAGCTTGCCTACAGCGCCAGTTGGCAGCGAAGTTAAATTATATTTTGCCGGTGAATCTGGTAATTCACTCAGACTCTATTCAGAAATTCATCACGTTCAGGGTTCATCAGATCAGGACCTAGTAAACGGCTTATCGGAATTAATTTCCGGTGGAAAACCGATCGATCCAGACTATGTGAACCTTTGGCAAAGTGACTCAAGGCTTAATAGCGTTTTGGTCGAAGGTGATTTGGCGACCGTTGACTTGCATCTTGGCAAATTAAATGTTGGAGCTGAAGCCGAGATGCGCGCAATTGAGCAATTACTTTTCACAATCGCTGCTATTGAGGAAAGTATAAAACGCGTTAAATTTTTAAATGACGGTGAAGGTATTGAAACATTTGCTGGCCATGTTGATGTAACTAGACCTTTTCAAATTGATGAAGGCTTTGACTCACTTGCAACAGTTGATTTAGATATTGAGGAAGGATCAACTCTTGCAAAACCGTATTTTGCAAATGGCTTTGCCTGTACTTTTGAGGCAAATGTACCTTGGAGCCTTGAACAAAGTGGAGCTGTAGTTAACTCTGGCTCAGTCACTGCGAAATTTGCCTGCCCAGATCGTTCTAAATTTGAAATTGATTTAGGAAATTTGGCACCAGGTAAATACACTTTGCGTGTTTGGGAAACTTCTATGAAAGATGGCTCACTTATAAATGAAGACTCAAAGACAATAAATGTAGAGTAAAAAAAGATTTAAAAATTGAACTTATAATTAATGAGTGGAAAATATTTTTGACTTAGTTTTTGGCCTACCCGTTCATCCGTTAATTGATCACTTTGTTGTTGTATTGGTTCCGATGTTTGCGATCTTGCAGATTTTAATTGTGATTAAACCAAAACTTAAAGAAAAGTTTGGTTGGGTGACTTTCTACGGTTTAGCTGTCGCACTCGTTGTAACTGTGATTGCCTCTAAATCGGGTGAGTCTTTGTCGTTGCGCGTTGGTTACCCAGGTGATCATGCTGAACAAGGGGAAAATCTTGTTGCTATAAATGCGGCATTATTTGTTTCAGCAGCAATTTGGATTATTTTCACTGAGAAATTAGAACTACCCATCAAATCACTGGAGAAATTCATCCCGTGGGTTGGAAAAATATCCGCACTTATTGCTATTGTCGCGATCGGTGCAACAGCGATTGTTGGCCACTCTGGTGCTAAGGCGGTTTGGGAAAATAAAGTTTCCGGAAATTCGGATACCTCTGGAGTTGCTCCGGCAGAGTCCGGCAAAACATTGACAGCAGAAGAAGTCGCACTGCATTCAACTGCAACTGACTGCTGGTCTGTCGTTAACGGAAATGTTTATGACTTAACATCTTTTGTAAATCGTCACCCAGGTGGATCCGGAAATATCAACCTGATGTGCGGCAAAGATGCAACAAGTGCATTTACCGGACAGCATGGCTCTGGTGGTAAGGCCAACAACGAATTGAGTAACTTACTGCTTGGTCCATTTAGCGGAACTTCGAATGCCACATTAGCCCCAGCACCAGCTGGCAACGACGACGGCGACGACGACGATGATGATGACGACTAGCAGGTAAGCAATTAACTTCTAGTTATGTTTATTTCTTTTTGATTTCAGCCATACGTGCTTTGGCTAAATCCTGGATTAGTTTCACATCAACTTTCCAGTCTGATGGAACCTGAATTGTCTTTTTAAGAACTTTGTATTCAGTTAGTCTGTCAGCAAAAACTTTAGTTGCATCTTTGCTCCATGGACCAAGAAGTATGTGGTTTTTTAAAATGCTTAGTCCAAAAACATAGTCGCCATCTTTAGTTCTAACCATGGGTTGATTCCAGGCAGTTACAAACTCAAGAGATGGATATTTGTCTGTGATTGCTTTGAAAATTTTTTTTGCTGTTTTTACTGAAGTTGCATCAAATTTAGAAAAATAATCCTTGGGATCAGCAAATCGCTTCGAAGAAGTAGAGCCCCTGGAATACATGACAACTGCATTGGCATGAGTTTGGCTAAAGCCGTGGTTTTCTTTTAGGTATGCAACTTGAGCAGGATACTTTTCATCTTTGAGTTCATCCATAATGTCGAACCAAAATCGCATTGGTTGACCGTATTTCTTTTCGATGGCTGGGAAGAATTGCTTCCGATCTCCACTGGCTGTTGGCATGAAAGTTAAGTTACCACGTTTGGATAGGCTTACCTAGATATGAAAATTGATCGTGGAAGTGCAGCGATACTTGTAGTGATTTCAGGTGTACTTTTTGGCACAACTGGGACTTCTTCGATTCTGGCTGATGTAGAGGCTCAGCCAACATCAATTGGGGCTGCCAGGCTCATGGTTGGGTCACTTGGTCTTGTGGCATTTTCCGTTTACCAGAGGGGCATTACTGACCTAATCAAGCTCTGGAAACGTCCTCGGGTTTGGATTATGGGCCTAAGCGTTTCGTCTTACATGCTTTCATTTTTTACTGCAGTAAAACTAGCTGGGGCAGCGGTAGCTGCGCTTGTTGCTATCTCTCTTGCTCCGATGATTGCTGGCGCAATTGCAAAAGCATTTGGGAAGCCATGGCCTGGAAAAGTTTGGGTATTTTCTACCGGGTTAGCAGTACTTGGTGTTGTTCTACTTAGTGCGCCAAATGATGCAGATGCAGGAAATTCAAAAATTTTTGGCGCGCTACTTGCTGTTCTTGCTAGTGCTTCTTATGCCTTTTACACCGTTGTCGGCGCTCAACTTGTTGACGACAATCACAATGCAACAGATGGATTAGCTGCATCCTTTTCAATTGGCGCCTTACTTCTTCTTCCGTTTTTAATTATGGATTCTGATTGGCTGTTTACTGGACGAGGAATCTCGCTTGCATTGTGGCTTGGTATTGCGACAACAACTTTGGCGTATGCGTTATTTGGAGTCGGCTTAACCTATTTGGCACCAGGAGTAGTAGCAACACTTTTGTTAAGTGAACCTGCGACTGCAACATTACTTGGAGTATTTGTGCTGCATGAAGACATGAGCCTGCGAGGCTGGATTGGCTGCCTGATGATTTTGATTGGTCTTGTGATGGTCAGCGTAAATGAACGCAAGAAAAGCGAAGTTATTGCGATTTAACTTTGTAATGAAAGTTGCAATGTGGCGCACCTTCCATCAAAGTTTGAGTTCTACTAAATTCAAGACTTGGGTCATATCCAGCAATAAATTCATTATCTCGAGTACAAGATAAAAACTTCCCGATCTCAGCAAGTCCCATCTCTTTGTACATTTCAGCGTACTTGCAACGCATTACATTGAAACCAAATTCTGTTTCAGTATTAACTTGCACATCAAGAACCAGAGCATCATCTTTTTTCCAGAGCTCTGTGACTCCAATAAAAGTTTTTAAACTTGGGCCATATGGCTCAGCTGCAGCAAAACGTTCAC
Organism: Actinomycetota bacterium; assembly: GCA_041179585.1. GTDB lineage: Bacteria > Actinomycetota > Actinomycetes > S36-B12 > UBA5976 > UBA5976. The sequence continues at coordinate 3,576 of JBEGTB010000028.1, read as the reverse complement.
CAGATTTACGGGCATCTTTTGTGATTGCTTCTTCGATTATTTGCCCGGCACGATCTTTTCCAAGTTCGCGGACCAAAATGTCATAAATAGGCGCGATGATATTTGCTTCAATTCGGCGTCGTTGAATAATCGGTAATTGATCGTCTTGGTTAAGAGCCATGTCGAAAGTTTAACTGGCTTAAATTTGTCCGCCAGAAAGCTTTTCCAGAACTTCCTTAGCCCGCTCTTTTGTGGCCGGTAAGTCACTTAATCGTTTAAGTCCGTTTATTTGCTGGAACATTCTGTGGTTATTTTTGAAATGTTCAAGGTTTCGATCAAGGAAATCCCAGTAAAGAGTTGTGTACGGACAAGCATCATCGCCGGTTCGTTTCTTTGGGTCATAAATACAGCCTTTGCAAAACTGACCCATCTTAGAAATGTAGGCACCACCCGAGGCATACGGCTTGGTCATTAATAACCCTTGGTCGGCATGGGTTGCCATACCAATCACATTTGGCACCATCACCCAATCGGCTGCGTCGATAAAAACTTCACGCATCCAGTCCAAAAATTCTTGTGGTTTCACTCCAGTTAAAAGCGCCAAATTACTCAAAACCATTAGGCGAGGAATGTGGTGAGTCCAGCCATAACTCTTAACGTCACTCACAACAGATTTAATGCAATTCATTTGGGTTTTACTTGGATCTGTAAATAGCGGAAGCAGTTTTCTATTTGCAGCTAATCCATTGTTATCTCGATAATCTTCACCCAAATACCAATACATCCCATTTATGTATTCGCGCCAACCAATTACTTGGCGAATGAATCCCTCACAAGAGGAAAGTGGAATTGATCCACTCTCATACTTGGCAAGGGCAGCTTTAACAACTTCTTTTGGATGCAGTAAACCGTTGTTTAGATAAGGACTTAATAATGAATGATGGCCGGTCCAACTATTTTTTGGCATGGCATCTTCATACGGGCCAAATTGGTCAAAATGATTATCGAAAAAGTGTTTCATTTGCTTTAGAGCTTCAGCACGGGTGGTGCCCCAGATTTTCTGGTCTAACTCGCCCCAGGTTGTATCAGGTAGTTCACTGCTAACTTGCTCATCAATTTCATCAAATTTAAAAGTTAATGACTTACCCCAGTCGTGCTCTTTTGGAGGAGGAAGGCGATTTTCTGCATCGTAATTCCACTGATCGCCAACTGGGTTATCGCCAGACATCAAAATATTTAAGCGCCGTCGCTGAGCTCGGTAAAAGTTTTCCATCGTGTAGCTCTTTTGATCATCAGCCCACAACTTAAATAACTTTTCTGAAGTAAGGAAAAAGTCATTTTCGACAAATGTCACACCTATTCCAAGTAGCGCTTCACGCATTTTAAATGAGTTAGGAGTTGCACAAATTAATTCATGCTTAGGGTTTTTCTTTAGGTAATCAGACAAACCTTCAATAGTTGTCATTGATTTTAAGTAAGAGACATTAAAACCTTCGGTGCGCAGCTCTTCGGCGAAATGCCTTGCGCTAGAAATCAAAAATTGGAGTCTTTGTTTATGCCAACTACGACCAGTTAGCATGCGCTGGCTTTCAACAAATACGAGGTGATCTTTATTCGGATCGGCATTTTTTAGTGCCCCGAAGCTGCGATTTAACTGATCGAAAGGAATAAATAAGGCCCTGGTCATTTGTTCTTTTTACACTTCTCTGAGCAGTACTTGACTTGATCCCAGTCACGCGCCCATTTTTTACGCCACTCAAATTCCAAGCCACAATTTAGGCAAACTTTTGGGGCAAACCCATTTTTTGTTTTTGCCACACGCATGTTCCAAGAATAGTTGTTTGAACTTGAATGCCCATGTCTTTGCGATTGCGCACATCCCTCAGGTACCCAATACTTGAAGTATGAGTTTTCAGGGTCAAACAATTGTTGTTATTGGTGCTTCCGGAGTATTGGGTTCAAGAATTGCCACCGAACTAGCCAGTCTTGGTGCCAATGTGATTGGAACAGCAAGTTCTGAATCAAGTGCAGGAAGGATACCTGACCAGGTTACAAGCAAAAAAGTTGTTGATTTAGCTGATAGCAATTCGATAACCAATTTCGCCAACGATGTGGTTGATTCTCATTCCTCGCTGGATGGCGTAATTGTTGCTGCCGGCGTAGTTGGATTTGGACTTATCGAAGAAACAGATCCCGCCTTAGCGAGCAAAATGATGGAAATTAATTTTTCTGGACCTGCAAAATTAATTAGTAAGTTATATCCAGCTCTGAAGAATCACACAAATGAAAAAGCTTTTGTTGTTGGAATCACTGGGGTAGTGGTCGAGCAGACATTCCCAGGAATGTCTATTTATTCAGCTAGTAAATCAGCGTTATCAAACTATTTGCAGTCAATCGAAAAAGAATGGCGCCGGTACAAAATTAAAACTCTAGAAGTTAGATTGGGTCACACCGAAACAGGTTTAGCAACAAGACCGCTATTTGGCGCTGCACCGGCAATGCCTACTGGACATGCCCCTGAGCACGCTGTATCGGTGATTGTAAATGCGATTAATTCTGAAACCAAAATTCTGGCAAGTTCTGATTTCTAATCTCGCCGCTTTTTAATAATTCCAAACATTGCCCGGCCTGTTAATCCGAACAAACCAATAATTAGTACCCATGGGATAGCGGTAATTACAAATACAAAAGCGTTTTCGAATGCTTGCAAAAAGTTTTGGACTGCTTTAATTATGGTCGCCTTGAATCCCTGTAGACCAGAAGTTAGAGATGTGGAGTCATCTAGTATTTGGATACTCAAAGTTGACTCAGCAACTTGAGAGCTCAAGTAGTCCAGTTGATCCTGATAACTATCTAATTCACTCTGCCTGGCTGAAAGAGCATCTTCAGCGGCAATTAAATCTGAGACGCTTGTTGCTTCATCTAATAGTGCTTGCAACCTGTCTCGAGATTCAGTCAGCGCAGCGATTTTAGCTTTCAAATCAATTGATTGCAGTGTGACATCGGTTGAATTTATGTTTAAAGAGGTTTGCTTGCCGAGTTTTCCAATTTCAGTAATCGCCTCATCTAACTTGGCCTCTGGGATTCTTGCCGAGATGAAAGCTGATGCATTTATGCCGTCAGTCGGTTGGTAGTAACTGGATGTTTCAATTCGACCCGATAGTTGCTTGATAACATCTTCAACTTTTGAAACCGCCTCCTGCACATTTCCTGTACTGATAGCCATATCACTAATTCGAATTACAGATGGCGTGGCAATCGATGTCATCTGATCACCCGTCATCATGGATTTATCCATGCTTGGCATGACATATGAGCTATCCCCACCACCCATTCCAACCACAGTTTCGTCTGTAGCTGAGCAGGCTGAAATTGAAAAGGTTAAGCCAAGTATTGGTAGGAGTAAAAAGCGTTTCATGATCATAGATTACTTTGAACAAAAACGAGAGGGTCTGTTAGACAGACCCTCTCGATACGTACACCACGTAGGACTTGAACCTACAACCCATTGATTAAGAGTCAATTGCTCTGCCAATTGAGCTAGTGGTGCTTGCCCGAATAGATTATCAGCACAAAATGCCTTCCTGAGATGAGGGG
>JBEGTB010000027.1:0-4470 GCA_041179585.1 Actinomycetota bacterium | reverse complement strand
CAAACTGCTTTGGCACCAGAGTGGCCAACAATCACTGTTGCACCGATCGCAGCAAGAGAGATAACTGCAGAAGCTTTACCAATCCATGGAATAAATTTTTTAAACGGTTTAATGGGTAGTTCTAATTTTTCAGTGAATGTCATCCAGATCGCTGATGAAATAAAAAGTGCAGCGACCACAGGTACAAGGGTTTCTCCTTGTTCCGCATGATCCCCTGGATAGCCAACACGCAAAGCCAAAGATTCACCTGATTTAGAAGCAATTACAGTTACAACGAGTGCGACAGCTAAACCGTAGACAGTAACCCAACCAAATTTTTCTTTAAGTTTTGGTTTAATCACAATAAGAATTTGCAAAATTGCAAACATTGGAACTAATACAACAACAAAGTGATCAATAAGAGGGTGAACCGGTAAGCCAAAAACTAAATCAAAAATATTTTCCACTTATTAATTATAAATTGAAAATTATTAGGTTGTAGCCGGGCGCGGCTTAATTGGAATCAAATCAAGAACCAAAGCACAGCCAATCAAAATTGAAGCCACCCCAACAAATTGAATGGCTGAAATATGTTCACCTAAAAATCCAGCACCAATTGCAACTGCAATCACAGTTACTAGAAATTCAACTGTTAAAGCAGGAGTTGCCCCAATTTCAGCGACTAGTCTGAAATACATGATGTAACCGATACCTGTTGAAATTATTGAAAGCACTGCAAGATAGAAATAATCGATTGGCTCTGGAGCGTGAGTTGGTGGATTGATTAGAAACATTGGAAGCATCATTAATCCACCTAAGAAGAATGAACCTATCGTCTGTTCCCAGTAACCAATATTTTGTAAATGTGACTTTGTGTAAATGCCACCAACCGCAGCTGATATCGCGCCAATTAAACAAAGCACGCACCCTAGGAAAAACTTCAAACTGTAATCAACACTTGGAAAGCCAATTATGAGTACAGATCCAAAAAATCCAAGTAGTAATCCAATAAATCCAATTCTTGAAATGTGTTCAACTTTTCGCACGTGACCAATTGCCATGGCAAACATCGGAATAGTTGACGCCAGAATTGCTGTAACTGCTGTTCCTGCCATTGGTGTAGCCAAGTTGAAGCCAAGCAGTTGCCCAGCAACAGTGGTGGCACCAACGAATGCAAGAGGTCCGATCGCCCCAAAATTTAATTTACGTTTAGCGGCAAGCGCTGCAAGGTAAAGAGCAAAACTTCCAAGAATTGCTCGAAGCGCAACTCCACCGCCGCCAAATGCAAGAACGACTTTAAGGATGAAAAACCAGGTACAGCCCCAAATACTAGCCGTGGCAAAGTAGAGCCCTAGTTGCTTTGGAGTCACCGTTCGAGCCTATCTAGCAACCGCTACTGAGTTGGTGATGGGCTTGGTGTAGGTGTAACAGTAGTTATGCCAGTAAATGAGCTACTTGCATCAGTTACCCGGCGAAGTGCATCGGCTAATTTGTCTTGTGCCAAACCATAAGCAGCAAAGTCACCTTTAGCTAGCGCAGCTTGTCCTTCTTCTAGGGCTCGGTTTGCATCCTCTATTGCTTTTGCCAATACCTGTGCTGGGGTCTGTGAATTTGGTGTAGTGGTTCCGGTGCCATTTTCATCAGTAGGTGTTGAGACGGTCTGACCACTGAACACTTTGCTTAGTGCTGTTGCCAAATCATCTTCGAATGCAACCTTTGAACCAAATGAAACAAGAACTTTTCGAAGCAACGGATAGCCATCGCCCTGACTTGCCCTGACATAGACAGGTTCAAAATAAAGCAAGCCCCCACCAACAGGAAGTGATAGCAAGTTACCTAACTCAACTTCTGATCCACCTTGGCGAAGTAGCGAAAGTTTTGTGGATACCTCAGGATCAGATTCAAAATTGTTTTGAACCTGAGTTGGTCCAGGAATCGTGGTGTTACGCGGCAGTTGCAACACTCGAATTGTTCCGTAATCAGAACCATGATCTGAGTTCACTGCCATAAACGCTGCCAAAGTTTGACGTTTCGCCGGTGCATAAGCAGAAGTTAACTGGAAAGCAGCTTCAGATTGTCCTGGCATCTTTAATGACAAGTAATAAGGAGGCTGAGCCTGTTTAATCGTTGGCTTAGTTGGATCATCAGGAACAATCCAGAAATCCTGGCCTGAGTAGAAGGCCTGGGCATCTGATACGTGGTACCTAGCCAAAATATCTCTTTGGACTTTAAACATGTCTTCTGGATAACGAATATGGTCAAGAACGCCAGCAGGAATACTTGCTTTACTTTCAACAACTCCAGGGAATGAAGCCATCCAAGCTTTAAGAATTGGATCTGATTCATCCCATGCATAGATGTGAACCGTGCCATCGTATGCATCCACAGTGGCTTTAACAGCATTTCGAATGTAAGTAATGTTTCCAGAACTTATTGTTAGTGAAGCTGCCTGTGCATTAACTGAGTCAGCTGTAGCATCACGCATTGATATGCGTGCGCTGTATGGATAATCATTTGATGTTGTGTAACCATCAAGAATCCATTGAATCTTTCCATCAATCACTGCTGGATAAGGATCACCATCAAGTTTGAGCCATGGTGCAACTTTTTGAACTCGATCCTTAGGATTTCGACCGTAAAGAATTTCTGATTCGGATGAAATCTGATTGGAAAGAAGGATGTTTGGATCCTGGTAATTAACCGCAAATATTGCGCGCTGGAAAAGGCTTCCCATTTCAACGCCACCAGTACCGTCATAAGTGTTGTTGGTTTGACCGTTAGCACTCTTGTCATCTGGGTAATCTAATTCGCGATTTTGTCCATCACCTGATCCAACGATCGAATACGTTGGCGATTGCTCACCAAAATAAATTCTTGGTTCATCAATTTGCAGTGAACCTGATGGTGGAACGTTTGATTCAAAGAACTTAGGTGATCCATCAGCGTTCGAAACGTTTTCGTAGGCGGCGACTACACCATATCCATGAGTAAACACCATTCGATCGTTAAACCAGTTGCGCTGGCTATCAGGGATGCCATCAAGATTGACTTCGCGAACTGCAATTACAGTGCCACGTTTAACCTCATCGATGAGGTAACGATCGATATCAAGAGAATCGGCAAATGCATAGAAACCACGAATTTGTTGCAAGTTTCTATAGGTAGGTGAAAGCAAAGTTGGATCGAGTAATCGAATGTTTGAAAGTGTGGCGGCATCTTCAGTAAGAACTGCCTGATTTGGGTTATCAATAGCTTGGTAGTCCGTTATCTGAACATTTTCAAGACCATAAGCAACTTTTGTCGCTTCGAGATTTCGCTTAATGTAAGGTTCCTCGCGCGCTAATTCACTTGGCTTAACTTGGAACTGCTGAACAAAGGCTGGATAAATTCCGCCGATGATTATTGATGAACCCAGCATCACGGCAAATGAGATAAACGGCAGTGACCAACCTGGACGAATAAGTGAAACGAAGAAAAGTATTCCAGTACCAATTGCAATGTAAATCAAAATATTTTTTGCGGGCACAAGTGCATGCACATCTGTGTACTTAAGTCCAGTAATTAGTGAATCTGATTTAACGGCTAGAGCAAAACGGTCTAAGTAGTATGCGGCAGCTTTTAATAGCGCAAGTAACCCCAAGAAGATCATCAAGTGCTTGCGAGCATGATTTGTTGCATGTGATGCGGCTGGGCGCAGCCCGCCGTATAGGTAATGAATTACAAAATTAATCACCATTGAGGCAATCAGGATGGTAAATGCAAAACCTAAGACAGCGCGAAGAAATGGAAGTTCAAAAACAAAGAAGGAAATGTCTTTACCAAAATGTTGATCTACCTGATTAAACGGTTGAGAATTTTGCCAAAGTAAGAATGTCTTCCACTGCCCGGCAGCCGAAATACCAACCAAGGCACCAAATACAACTGGTGCTGCAAGAAAAATAACTTTGCGGAATGAATCAAGTGCTTCACGGTAACGGGCAAGCGCAAAGTCTGCCGGGGTTTGCGGAACCTGCATTGGTCGCACTCGATAAGCCAAAGTTGCCGAGAGCCACAGAGTGAAACCAGCGACCGCGCCAACTGCGAAAAATAGAATGACTTTAAGAATTAGCTGCTTGCTATAAACATCGGTCTGCCCTAAAACTTTGAACCACTGCCAGTCGCTATAGAAGCCAGCAAAGATGGCAAATAGGGTGAACGCACCCACGGCACTTGCTAGAAAAATACCGAATGGACTGTTCTTTTTATTTTTATTTCCGAAGTTAAATTGGCTCACATCTAAAGCCTACGTTGTCCATATGAGTGCTGATTACGGCAGACTAACCCTATGGAAACAAGCGAAAATCTTGAATCAATCCTGCGCGAAGTAGAGCAGCATGTCAGCGCTGCTGGCTGGGACCAGCCCACTCGCCTTTTTGCCCTAGTTTCCACAAAAGAACTAATGGCAAGTGACCCACAAATCTCAGCTGAACTTGGCTTGAGTGAAAGTCAGCC
>JBEGTB010000026.1:0-6748 GCA_041179585.1 Actinomycetota bacterium | reverse complement strand
TTTAAATGTGAATACCCGGTAACTATGGTTTCAAAGCAACCAGTTGCTGAAGGTTGTGGTTTTTCTAGAACAAAGGAAGTTGTTAGGCCAACAAAAGATAAATAAATCGCAACTATTAAATAGCGAATCCCAATCGGCACTTTTAAATGATATCTATCAATAAAACAAAACTGGCGGTTATCTTTTGGATCGCCGCCAGTTTTTTGAGGTTTTATTTATTAATTAATGAATTTAGTCAACAGAATTAATCAACATTGTCTAGTTCATCTGAACCCATACCATTTGGTGCTTCAGGTGTGGTCTTTTGAACTTGAGATAGGAATTCAAAATTGCTCTTTGTTTCTTTAAGTTTTGAAAGCAACAATTCAATACCGGCTTGTTGATCAAGTGCATGAAGTACGCGGCGTAGTTTCCAGATGATCTTAAGTTCTTCTGGAGCCAAAAGGATTTCTTCACGACGTGTACCCGATGCTTCGATATCAACTGCTGGGAATACGCGACGGTCAGCAAGCTTGCGATCAAGCTTGAGTTCCATGTTGCCGGTTCCCTTGAATTCTTCGAAGATAACTTCATCCATGCGTGAACCAGTTTCAACAAGTGCAGTTGCAAGGATGGTTAGTGAGCCGCCTTCTTCAATGTTTCTGGCTGCACCGAAGAACTTCTTTGGTGGGTAAAGCGCTGCTGAATCAACACCACCAGAAAGAATTCGACCCGAAGCTGGGGCTGAAAGGTTGTAGGCGCGACCAAGACGAGTCATTGAGTCAAGCAGTACAACTACGTCATGCCCCATTTCAACTAAACGCTTGGCACGTTCAATCGCAAGTTCAGCAATTGTTGTGTGATCTTCAGCTGGGCGATCGAAAGTTGAAGCGATAACTTCACCCTTTACTGAACGCTGCATGTCGGTAACTTCTTCAGGGCGTTCGTCAACTAGAACAACCATTAAGTGAACTTCTGGGTTGTTTTCTACGATTGCATTTGCAATGTTCTGAAGAATCATCGTCTTACCTGCTTTAGGTGGTGAAACGATAAGACCGCGCTGGCCCTTACCAATTGGGGCAACTAAGTCGATTACACGAGTTACTAAGTTGTTTGGCGTTGTTTCTAAGCGCAAGCGATCTTGTGGGTAAAGCGGAGTTAACTTACTGAAGTCAACGCGACCCTTAACTTCGTCTGGTTCAAGACCATTTACAGATTCAACGCGAACCAGTGGATTGAACTTTTGTGGGCGATCACCTTCGCGAGGTTGCTTAACCTGACCAGTTACAGCATCACCCTTGCGAAGACCAAAGCGCTTCACTAGGCCCATTGATACGTAAACATCGTTTGGACCTGGCAGGTAGCCACTGGTGCGAACGAAAGCGTAGTTATCAAGAATGTCAACGATGCCACCTACAGGAAGTAAGACATCATCTTCACTGACTTCAACTTCATAATTTTCATTACGGTTGCCACGATCACGGCGGTTGCCACGATCACGGTCACGTCCACGTCGGTTGTTACGATCGCCACGATCACCGCGGTCTCCGCGGTCACCTCGATCTTCACGTTCGCCACGCTCTGAACGTTCACCACGGTCTTCGCGAGATTCACTTCGCTCTTCACGGCTCTCAGAGCGTGCTTCGCCAGCTTCACTTGATGCAGAGCGCTTGGCGCGACCACGGCTTTGCTTTGCTGAGATTTCTTCTACTAGTTCTGCTTTACGCATTCCGGCAGCACCTTCAATACCTAGATCGGCAGCCATTGCTCTTAGTTCCGGAAGCAGTTTGCTATTTAACCCATTGTCTTGGGCAACTGTGTCGGTCACTTATGTGTCCTTTTAATGATTAGTTGGATTTATTCATCCAGCACTACCCGCGAAATTTTTCGCGATTTTTAGTGGGATTTCGGTGAGCAAAGAATTTGCATCCGATAAACAAAATGTTAGCAGGTCTTTTGGTCAACTCCTAATTAAGGGGCTTGGTTGCCCTAATCCCAGTTAATAAACTGGGACGTAGGCACCCTCATCGGCAACCTGAAGTGCGGTTGCCGTGAATCCGCACTGGGCAATAACGCTAAGTGCCTGGTTGGCATTTTCATGGGTAGCCAGAGCTAAAACTGTTGGCCCAGCACCACTTATGCAAGCTGCAATTCCTTGTGCCCGTAATTGATCAACTAAGTCCATTGATTCTGGATAAGCCGGACGCCGATAGTTTTGGTGAAGTTTGTCATCCGTTGCATCAAGTAGTGATGTGGTGTCAGCAACTAGCGCGGCAACAAGTAGTGCAGTTCTAGCCGAATTAAATACCGCATCCACGTGTTCTATTTTTGCTGGGATCAAACCGCGTGCTTTTTCAGTGGATAACTCAAGATCAGGAATGCCAACAATTGGAATTACTGCAGGGTTTACGTTCATTGATCTGGTGTTAATTTCGCCATCGGCAGTTTCCCAAGAAATAGTTAGACCGCCCATCAAACATGCAGATGCATTATCTGGATGGTGTTCAATTCTGGTTGCCTCTTGCAAAATGAAATCATCTTCAATTTCCAGTCCCGTTAATTCGCGGGTTAAAACTAAACCTGCAACAACGGCAGCAGCTGATGATCCAAGGCCCCGACCTTGAGGAATAGCGTTTTCGCACTTTAGCCTGAAGCCGCCAATTTCTTTGCCCAGTTTTTTTGATGTTTCAATAATTGTTTTTGCAATTAAATGTGATTCATCTGTTGGAAGTTGGCCAGCACCATTGCCAACAACTTCAACGCTAACTGTTGAGTCATCGGTTAACTCAGCTGTGACAACATCACGAAGTTCTAATGCCAAAGCCAGACTGTCATAGCCTGGGCCAAGATTTGCACTGGTTGCTGGAACGCTAACTGAAACTTTTTTACCCATTAGGCAAGACCTAACGTAACTGCAGCAGCATGCGGATCAACTGGAACGATAATCGGATCCTGCGCATCTTTAAGCGCCCATTGAGTATCTTTCAAACCATTACCTGTAACCGTGCAAGTGATGATTGCATCCTTAGGCACTTCCCCGCGAGCTGCTTTTTTAATTAAACCTGCAACACTTGCCGCACTTGCTGGTTCAACAAAAATGCCTTCACGTGCACTTAATAAATTGTGAGCAGCCAAAATTTCGTCATCAGTTACTGAATCGATTAAGCCACCTGATTCATCGCGCGCATTTGTTGCTAAATCCCAAGATGCTGGATTGCCAATTCGAATTGCGGTTGCAATAGTTTCTGGATGTTCAATTGGGTGACCTGCAACAAATGGCGCAGCACCTGCAGCTTGAAATCCCCACATCATTGGTCTGTGTGTTGCAATTCCGTCTTTGAAATATTCAGTGAAACCCATCCAATAAGCGCTGATGTTTCCTGCATTACCAACCGGTAAACAGTGAATTTCAGGAGCATCGCCAAGGGCGTCAATAATTTCAAACGATGCTGTTTTTTGTCCTTGTAAGCGGACTGGATTAACAGAGTTAACCAGCGAAATTGGGTAATGCTCAGCCAAGTCACGGGCCAGGTTTAAGCAGTCATCAAAGTTTCCATCAACCTGCAAAATTTTGGCGCCATGGGCAACTGCTTGAGCTAACTTGCCCATCGCAATTTTTCCTTGCGGAACTAATACAGCGCTAGTTAATCCAGCTTTGGTTGCATATGCAGCAGCTGATGCACTGGTATTCCCAGTTGACGCACAGATAACTGCCTTAGCCCCGCGGCGAACAGAGTCTGTGATCGCAAGTGTCATGCCGCGATCTTTAAATGAACCAGTCGGGTTCATGCCTTCAACTTTTAAATAAACTTTTGCGCCAACTCGATCAGAAATTTCACACGCATAGGTAAGCGGAGTTCCACCCTCACCTAAAGTGACGATCACATCAGAATCGGCAATTGGCAGGCGATCGCGATATTCTTCAATAATTCCGCGCCACTGGTGAGCCATTAAAGTGCGCCACCTTCTACGCGCATCACACCAACAACTTCCTTAACGGCAGCTAGATTCTTTAGGCCATCAACAGTTGCGGAAAGTTTTGCATCAGTTGCTTTGTGAGTGCGAATAACAAGATCCGCATCTTCACCAATTCCATCTTGGCGCACTGCTTGAATCGAAACATCGTGCTTTGCAAATTCACCAGAAATCGCAGCAAGCACGCCAGGTACGTCAGCCACCCGAAGGTTTAAGTAATAAGAAGTTTTTGCATCACCAATAGCGCGAAGTTCAAGATCAGCATAAATACTTTGGGCCGGCGCCAAACTTCCAGCAATCCGATTTCTTGCGGCAGCTACCACGTCACCAAGAACAGATGATGCAGTTGGATCGCCACCAGCACCACGACCATAGAACATCATTTGTCCAGCAGCTTCGGCTTCAACGAATACGGCGTTAAATGCATCGCGAACACTTGCAAGTGGATGACTTTGCGGAACCATTGATGGATGAACGCGAACGATCACACCTTTATCATCATCAGAGAGTTCAGCAATTGCCAATAGTTTTATCACATAGCCCATTGATTTTGCTGCGGCGATATCACCAGCAGTTACTTTTGAAATTCCTTCTCGATAAACATCTTCGGAAGTTACGTTTGTGTGAAATGCGATGCCGGCAAGAATGGCAGCCTTTGCTGCTGAGTCATAACCTTCAACATCTGCAGTTGGGTCACTTTCGGCATAACCAAGTGCTTGGGCTTCGGCTAATACTGATGCGTAATCAGCGCCTTCGGCATACATTTTGCTCAAAATAAAGTTTGTAGTGCCATTAACAATTCCAAGCACTCGGCGAACCTTGTCACCAGCAAGTGATTCGCGAAGTGGGCGAATTAATGGGATTGCACCTGCAACTGCAGCTTCATAAAAAAGGTCAACACCTTTTTCTTCAGCAAGTTTGTGTAAGTGTGCGCCATGCGCGGCAAGTAAAGCTTTATTTGCAGTGACAACTGATGAGCCATTCTTGATTGCTGTTTCGATCAAAGACTTGGCTGGTTCAATTCCACCAATAAGTTCAATAACAATGTCAGCTCCTGAAGCAGCAAGCCCGGCAGCATCAGTGGTAATTAATTTCGGATCAATGCCGGCGCGTTTTTTAGATGCATCGCGAACGGCAACGCCTTTTAATTCAACTTGGCTACCAACACGAGCAGTGAAATCTTCTGCTTGTTCAACAAGTAAGCGGGCAACCGCTGCGCCAACAGTGCCACCGCCAAGAAGTGCTACGGAAAGTGGCTTTGCCATAGTTACTCCTTATATATGTCGATTTCAAAGAAAATCGTGGTGGCTTAGGTACTTAAGTCTGGCAGAAGTGCGCAATTGCGCCAAAAAATCTAACGACTAGTTCGTAATACCAGCATCAAGTGCCAGTAAATCATCAATAGTTTCCCGTCTTAGCAAAACTTGTGACTTTCCATCCTTAGTTGAAATAACTGCAGGCTTTGGCAGGTAGTTGTAATTGCTTGCCATGGCCCTGCAGTAAGCGCCAGTTGCTGCAACTGCCAAAAGATCCCCCGGTACCAAATCGGCAGGTAACTGGGTATCGCGCACAACAATGTCGCCGCTTTCGCAGTGTTTACCAACGACTCGTGAAGTTACTGGAACGCCGCTTGATTCGCGGGATGCGATTGCAACTGTGTACTGGGCGTCATATAAAGCAGTGCGAATGTTGTCACTGATTCCACCATCAACGCTTATGTAGTGGCGAACTAAAGAGTCAGAAACATCAACCGGCTTAACAGTTCCAACTTCGTAAACTGTCACTGCCCCGCCGCCAATAATTGCGCGACCTGGTTCAACCGCAAGACGCGGAAGTGGAAAATTAGTGCGAGCACATTCAGAAGTAATAATGTCGTGGATTGCTTTAGCCATATGTTCAACGTTTAGTGGGTCATCACTTGGCAAATAAGCAATACCCATGCCGCCACCAACATTTAATTCGGTGATCGTGAATTCAAATTTTTGGCGAACTTGGTTTGCAAGTTCAACTATGCGATGAGCTGCAATTTCAAATCCGGATGCATCGAAAATCTGTGAACCAATGTGTGAATGTAGGCCAAGTAAATTCAGTGCTGGGGTGGCAATCACAGATTCAATTGCATCTAAAGCCGCGCCCGATGAAATTGATAAACCAAATTTTTGGTCTTCATGTGCAGTTGATATTGCTTCGTGGGTATGTGCTTCAACGCCTAATGTGACGCGGACTAAAACCTGCTGGGTTATTCCGTTGCGAGCAGCAATCTGATCAAGTCTTTGAATTTCAATCAAACTGTCAACAACAATGCGACCAACGCCAACTTCAACAGCTTTTTCTAATTCAGCAACACTTTTATTATTTCCATGGAACAAGATTCGACTTGGGTTTACGCCAGCGCGTAGCGCAACTTCAAGTTCGCCTGCTGTGCAGACATCAATACCCAGTCCTTCTTCGACTAACCATTTAGCAACTTTGACCGATAAGAAAGCTTTGCTCGCGTAGTAAACATCAGTTGGAACTTCAACCGTATTAAACGCCTTTACGTAATTTCTAGCGCGATTTCGCACATGCTCTTCATCAAAAATAAATAGCGGTGAACCATATTGCTCAACTAATGCGCTAACTCCAACGCCACCAATTGTTAGTTCACCAAAATCACTACGACTTGCAGAGTCCGGCCAGATCATTGGGTTAAGTTCATTTAAATCTGTGCTGGCCATGACTACATTCTTTCTGGTGCGCTAACACCAAGTAGTTCAAGGCCATTAAATACTGTCTGTCTGGTTGCAGCACATAA
>JBEGTB010000025.1:0-25851 GCA_041179585.1 Actinomycetota bacterium | reverse complement strand
TCGAAACAAAGACTTTTCCAAGTCCAAATCCAAATTGGCCAGCTGTTCCCTGGCCGATTTTTTAACCGCGGCGCTTGTAACCATTAGCTCGCGGACAAATGTGACCGCGTGGATCTAATGGATTTTCGCAAAACGGACAGTTAGGTCTGCCGGCACCAACCACTGCTTTTGCTCGTGCACAAAATCCTCTTGCATAAGGTCCAGAAATGCGAACTCGCATAACATCAGGACCTTGTTCACTTTCTTCTTCAAGATCAGGAACATCATCTAAGAACTCTGTGACCGCATGTGCTTCAACAATCACTTGTGAAGTGATCGAATTCCAACCAAGTGCGATGGTGCCAACACGCATTTCTTCATCAATTGGATTATCAAGTGGTTCAAGATCTGCAGGAGCAAGATTGACTATTTGAATTCCCTCTACTTCTGCTACTTGATCGAGTAGTTCATTCATCCGGTCAGCAAGCAGATTAACTTGCTCTTTTTCTAGGGCAACACTTAACAGACGCGATCCAGCTCTTGCCTGCAAGAAAAATGTTCGCTCACCTGGTTGGCCAACTGTGCCAACAACAAATCGTTCCGGGTTATCAAATAAGTGAACTAAGCGTGCCATGCTATTTTTGCTCGCTTCCAGTTTGGCCACCCAAAGTAGGCTCAGAAAGTTTTGCAAGTGATTGCACCCAACCATCACCGCTGTCATTAACTTTCAGCACGCCGATGTCATCACCTTGGATTCGAAGCACACTTACGCTCGCTGGTTCAACATAGATTTTTTGGAATTTAGCCAGTTCCAGGCCAAAGGCGTTTGCAACGATTGCCTTAATAATGTCGCCATGGCTAACGGCAGCCCAAATAAAGTTCTCGCCATGTTCTTTAGTTAATTGCTCATCAACTTCCGAAATAGTTTTCACGGCGCGATCGAACATGGCTTGCATACTTTCACCGTTTGGAAACTGAACCTTGTGCGGTTCTTTAACTACTGTTTTCCATAGTGGTTCATCTTTTAGATCTTCTAATTTGCGACCGGTCCAATCTCCGTATTCACATTCGATTAATCCGTGATGGGTATCTGGCTCATGTTTTGGAAATACCAATTTGGCAGTTTGCACAGTTCGCTCAAGTGGACTTGTCACAACTTTGACAACATTTAGATCTGCAAATTTCTTCTGAAGTGCTTCTGTGCTTTTTAAGCCGACTTCATCCAGCATTACTCCTGGGGTGCGGCCAGCCAAAATGCCTTGTTCATTTGCTGGCGTTCTGCCATGGCGAATCAGGATTAAGGTACCCACGCGTAAAGCCTATTGGTGATAGTGATCAAGTATGTGATTAGTTCGCTTAGCGCAAATTTCTAATTAGCAATAACGCCACTTTGCAACAAAATCAAAACCAGGATGCCAAGACTTACTCGGTAATAAACAAATGGTTTGAAAGATTTCGTCTTTAGATAGTTCATCAAAGTTGAAATAACGACGTAACCAACGCTAAAAGCAACAACTGTTGCAAGGATCGTAGCCGGCCAGTTCACAAATTCATCACTGCCAATTTCTTTGGCCTCAAGTAACCCACTGGCGAAAACAGCTGGCAGGGCAAGTAAGAATGAATATCTTGCAGCAAATTCGCGCTTGAATCCCATTGCTAAGCCAAATGTGATTGTTGCTCCGCTTCGACTCACGCCGGGAATAAGTGCAAGTGCTTGGCCGATCCCATAAAGTACTGCATGTTTTGATTTCAGATCATCAGCATCTTTGATGTGCTTTGCAATTCGATCAAATAATCCAAGCAATAAACCCATCACAATAAGCGTCGTGGCAACCAAGTAAAGGTTTCGCGCGGTTGTTTGAATCTGGTCTTTGAATGCAATTCCAAGAATCCCAATCGGCAGTGAACCAAGGATTATGTACCAACCAAGTTTTGCATTTGGCTCTTTGCGTGCAGATTTACTAGTGAAACTCTTAAGCCAAGCAATGAATATTTCTTTGATGTCTTTCCAGAAATAGATCAACACCGCAAGTTCGGTACCAATCTGAGTTACTGCTGTAAATGCTGCGCCAGGATCTGGCCAACCAGCAATTTTAGAGATGATCAAAGTGTGTGCGGATGACGAAATTGGAAGGAATTCAGTTAAACCCTGAGCAATTCCAAGAATTATTGCTTGTAGCCAGCCAAGCTGCTCAGTCATCAACACGCCAATCTAATTAATCCGGTATTGCCAGGTCCAAACGCTAACCTACTTGAAATAGCACCCCTTGAAGGGAAATTTATGTCAGCTGTTTGGGAATACCGCGAAATGAGGTTCACCCGCGGCGCCAAACGCTCTGAAATAAAGTCACTACTTACTTCCCTAGCTGAAATTGAGCGTTGGGAATTAGATCGTGTTCGTATTGCTAATGATGGCAGACGAACTGTGCGTCTTCGTCGTAAGACTTACTTAATCCAGCGAACTGCGTAAAGTTTTAAGCGCTTCTAACAAAGCGATCCATAACGCGAACGCCAAATTCCAAACCTGTTACTGGAACTCGTTCATCTACGCCATGGAACATCGCTGAGAAATCTAACTCAGGTGGCAATAACAATGGTAAAAATCCGTAACACTTAATCCCTAGTGTGCTAAATGCTTTTGCATCAGTTCCACCTGAGACTGTGTAAGGAACTGGAGTGCCAAATGGATCTTCAGCGCGAATAGCAAAAGTCATTGCATCAATTAAGGCACCTTCGAATGGCGCTTCAACTGCGATACCGTTTACAACATCTTCGCGAACAACACCTGCTGGAAGTAAGTTTTCGATGTCTTTAATAAGTTCATCTTCAAAACCAGGTAAGAATCGACCATCAACCATTGCTTCGGCAGTACCTGGAATTACGTTGTGTTTGTACCCAGCATTTAGCATTGTTGGATTTGCAGTGTTTGAAAGTGTCGCGCCAATAATTTTGGCAATTGGACCAAGCTGAGCAAGCAATGCTTCTGGATCATCAGCACTTAGATCGGTTCCAATCGCATCATTAACAGCCTTAATGAAATCGCGAACTGTCGGTGTCAGTGCTAAATCAAATTTATGATTTCCAACTGCGGCAACTGCCTCCGCCAATCTGGTTACAGCATTGTCGTTATTCAAAAATGAACCATGTCCTGCCGTACCTTCAGCCCGCAACTTCATCCAGCGAATTCCTTTTTCGGCTGTCTGAACCAAATAAAGGCGAACATCATCACGAAGGGTTAGCGAGAATCCGCCAACTTCACCAACTGCTTCTGATGCATCTTGATACCACTCTGGATGATGCTGAACTAGCCATTGTGATCCATGATCACTACCTGCTTCCTCGTCAGGTAGAAAATCAAGAATTATGTCGCGGTCAGGTTGAACACCATTCTTTGCCCAAGCCCGAACCATGGCAAGCAAAATGCCATCGCCATCTTTCATGTCAACTGCACCACGACCCCAGATCATGCCATCGTGAATCTCGGCTGCGAATGGATCGTAAGTCCAATCTTTGGCTTGTGCAGGAACGACATCTAAATGACCGTGCAATAAAAGTGCCGGGCGATCTGAATTCTTTCCTTTGATGCGCGCGTTAACACCCTGACGCTTTGGCCCTGTTGTTTCGTAACGATGGCAATCAATGCCCACTTCTTTTAACTTCGCTTCAACGTATTCAGCTGCAAGTGCTTCGCCGGGACCTGAATTATCACCGAAATTTGAAGTGTCAATTTTGATTAAATCGCGAACGATTTCAACAACCTCAGATTCGATATCCGGAAGCGGTGTTACGGCCAATGCATCAGTCATGAATACATATTGGCTCATTTGGGTCACCTAGCGCCAAACAGGTATTCTTCTTCTGGGCTAGACAACTATCCCAAACATGCAAGTCCGGGTGGCGGAATCGGCAGACGCGCTAGCTTGAGGTGCTAGTGCCCGTTTTAGGGCATGGGGGTTCAAGTCCCCCCTCGGACACCAAAAATTGGAATTACTAAGCAGTAAGAATTAATCTGGAATAGACATGAAGACCGAAAAAATCATTCTGTATTACGGATTCACTCCGCTTGAGGATCCAGAAGCTGTGAAGTTATGGCAAAAAACTCTCTGTGAAAGCCTTGGCTTAAAGGGTCGAATCCTAATTTCACAGCACGGCATCAATGGAACTGTTGGTGGCGATGTTGAATCGCTTAAGAAATACATCAAGCAAACTAAGTCCTACCCTGGCTTTAAGAAAATTGATTTTAAATGGTCAGATGGCTGTGCTGATGATTTTCCGCGTCTAAGCGTTAAAGCTCGCGATGAAATTGTTGCTTTTGGCGCACCTGAAGAATTGAAAGTTGATCGCAACGGCGTTATAGGTGGCGGTAAACATCTAACCCCAGATCAAGTAAATGAACTTGTGGCTGCCCGAGGCGATGAAGTTGTCTTCTTTGATGGTCGCAACGCATTTGAAGCAAAGGTTGGCAAATTTAAAAATGCCGTTGTGCCAAACGTGGAAACCACGCACGATTTCATCAATGAAATTGAAAGTGGCAAGTACGACCACTTGAAGGACAAGCCGATCGTTTCTTACTGTACAGGCGGTATTCGCTGCGAGATTCTTTCGGTAATTATGAAAAACCGTGGCTTCAATGAGGTTTACCAAATTAAAGGTGGCATAGTTCGCTACGGCGAGAAATTTGCTGACAAAGAACTTTGGGAAGGTTCGCTCTACGTTTTTGATAAGCGCATGGTTACTGATTTTTCTGAAGACACCAAGACAATCGGTGAATGTGAAAAATGTGGCAGTGAAACTAAGAAGTTCTATAACTGCTCTAACTTGGCTTGTCGTGAACTGACTTTGCTTTGTGATCCATGCGCTGCAACCTATGACAGCGAATCATGCATTCACCAATTGGTTAATTCTTAATTCGGCCAAAAACCTTTTATTGCAGCAACAATCATTTCGATTGCAATTGCGCCAGTTAATAAACCAGCCACGCGGGCAAGTAAAGTAACGCCAGCTTCTTTAATCACGCGCACAATCTGCGTTGAACTCATCAAAGTAACGCCAATAACTATGTGAACTAAAACGATGGCTATAGCTAACGAAATCTTTTGATCAACGTTCTTAGCTGATTGGGCAAAAAGCATCGTGGCCACAATCGCACCTGGGCCAGCAAGTAGCGGTGTGCCAAGTGGAACCATGGCAATGTTTGGGCTTGTTTTGCCATCGTCGCCACTATCCTTACCGGTTAATAGCTCAAGTGCGATTAATAACATCAGTAAGCCACCAGCACCCTGAAGTGCATTAAATGAGATGTGAAGAGCTTTAAGAACTGCTTGTCCTGCCACAGCAAACGAAACAATTAAAACCAGAGAAACAGTCGCACCCTGCCAAGCAAGACGCATTCGTTCTTTACTTGATTTTCCATTAGTGATTGCAAGAAAAATTGGCGTAACACCTGGCGGATCCAAAATCACAAATAAAGTGATGAATGCTTGAATTCCAAAAGCTAACGGTGCCAGATTCGCGAAATTGTCCATCCAATCACCTTATGGGATGGCAGCTGAAATTCTTGGCTACTAATTGCCCATTTCCATCTGGCGCAAAATTTCGATGCGCTCTCTAAGTGGCGGATGTGTAGCGAATAATTGCGAAACACTTTTCCCATCAAGCGGTGATTCGATCCACATATGCGCAACTGCATTGGATCTTTGATGAACCACAGTTGAATCGCGTTCTAGTACTTCAAGGGCGCGCCTTAAGCCAGTTGGATTTCGTGTGTATGCAATGGCGCTGGCATCAGCCAGTGATTCACGCTTCCTTGAAATTGCAGCTTTTAACAAAGTAGCCGCTATAGGTGCCAGAAAAGTTGCAACCAACGCAGCCACTAAAACTAGTGGATTTGATCCATTACTTTCTCGGTCTCGCCCACCAAACATTGTCATACGTAACACAAAGTCGCTCAGTAGCGCGATCGCGCCAGCTGTTGTCGCCGCAATAGCTGAGACCAATGTGTCGCGGTTGGCTACGTGTGCTAGTTCGTGAGCAGCAACACCTTGTAGTTGTTCTCGATCCATTTTTTCCAGGATGCCTGTTGTAAATGCAATTACGGCATGGTCTGGATCTCTACCAGTAGCAAATGCATTTGGAGCTGAGTCTTCAACGATTGCAACTTTTGGCATTGGCAGACCTGCAGCCATAGTTAGCTCTTCAACTAAGTTGAAAAGTTGCGGTGCTGAATCATGGTCAATGACACGTGCACCAGTCATGGTTAAAACGATTTTGTCTGAACCAAAATATGATCCCCAGACTGAAACCAAAGCAATACCAACTGCAATTGGCACAATGCCAACACTTGTTTTACCTAAATAGAGTTGAGCCGCGTAAATAATGAACGCAGTCAAACTTCCCATCACACCAAGAAGCATGAAAGTTTTTAGTTTGTTTTCAGATTGTCTTGCTCTAAAGTCTGACAAATTTACCTAAAACCTAGAATGAAACTTTTGGAACGTCACGCTTAGTCGGATCATCAACGACGTAAAAATCGCGAGCTTTAACGTTCGCAGGACCGGCAAAGAATTTACCAGGGATGGTTGTGATCGATTGATTAAGGGAACTTACATTGTCGTTGTAGTACTGACGAGCAAAACCAATTTTGTTCTCAGTGCTTGAAAGCTCTTCCTGTAGGGCGCGAAAATTTTCAGATGCTTTTAGGTCTGGGTAAGCCTCGGAAATAGCCAGTAATCCACGAAGCGCACTTGTCATCATGTTGTCCGCAGCTGCTACTTCATTTAAGCCATGTGCACTAGTTGTTTTTGAGCGAGCTTCAGTGACGCTATCAAGTGTGCTTCGTTCGTGGCTTGCATAACCCTTAACTGTTTCGACCAGGTTTGGAATTAAGTCAGCACGTCGCTGCAATTGAACTTCTATTTGCCCGAATGCTTCATCAACAGTGACATTTAAGCGGATTAGTTTGTTGTATTGAGCAATAAAGAAAAGACCGATTAATACTGCTAGGCCAATAACTACATAAGTTGTTTCCATAATTAGAGAGTACCGTGCTGGCAATAATCACAGGTGAAAGCAACGTATATTTCGCGTTAAACGAAACTTTCTCGGTGTTCTTCATCGTGGGTAAGGGTTTGGAACATCAACTCACGAACATCCATTGAGCCAAAGGTTGCATGCGTTGCCCGAGCATCCCACTGATGCGGTTCAAGAGAATTTAAGAAAGTAATCAATTTGGTTCGAGCTTGAAGCGCCTGGGCACAAGCTAATTCAAGGTCGTAGTCTTTAAACTTTTCAGCTGTTGCAATTGGATCTGGTTCCCACCAAACAAACTTTGGTTCTTCACCACCGGACTTTTGGGTATCAACCATCAGTTGTACACGGGCTAACCAAACTTGTTCATCCACTTGAGAGATATGTCCTAGCACAGTGGCCGGCGTCCATTCATCTTCAACTATTTGCGCTTTCTTAGCTGACTCCATGAGTCGATCAATACTCATTACAAGTTCAGCAAGTAAAACTTTTTCTGAAAAAGCCATGACTTGATTATGCCCAATTGATCGGTTGCTGCCCAGTATCCATAAGCAGTTGATTGACCCTGGTAAATGGTTTGGAGCCAAAGAATCCACGATGTGAACTAAGTGGTGAAGGATGCACTGACTTAATCACTAAAGCAGGTTTAAAAAATGGTTCCACTGCAGAAGCCTGATTCCCCCACAAAATCGCTACCGCATTTTGGTTAGCTTCCAGAACTGAGGTGATCATTTGATTAGTCACGCTTTGCCAACCTAATTTCTCGTGCGAAAGCGATTCTTCCGGTCTGCAGGTGAGTATTCGGTTAAGTAAAAGAACCCCAGAATCTTTCCAGGAACTCAAATCGTTTCCAAGGCTCTTTCCTAGATCTGACTTGAATTCCTTTTGAATGTTTCGAAGAGTTGGTGGGACTGATTTCTGCTCCAGTGGAATTGAAAACGCTAGTCCCATCGCATGATTGGGATTTGGGTAGGGATCCTGACCAACTATGACAACTCTGAACTGTTCGGGACTTTCGCCAAGGGCAGCAAAGACTTTACCTATGCCTGGATTAAAACTGCCCTGCTGTTCAAGTGCTTTTTCAATGGCATCTATCTCAGGCTTTACCTCAAGTAGAACTTTTTGCCACGGTTTCGAAAGGGATTCCCAAAGCCACACCTCACAAGATTAACGTCAGACACACCCACTCAAAAGTAGATGAAATTTCAACTATCTGTTAACCTTCATCTAAAGAGAAATTCGCTCTACTAATTAAAGGAGTACGTCTGTGGACGCACTAGAAATCATCGGCCGTGTGCTGTTTTCGCTAATCTTCTTAGCTTCTGGCCTAGGTCACTTCAAGGCAGCTGATGCAATGGCTGGCTACGCAAAGTCAAAGGGTGTTCCTGCTGCAAAGCTAAGCGTTCTTGGTTCAGGCGTTCTAATGCTTATTGGCGCAGTTCTTGTCATTCTTGGCAACAACATCGGTGGACTACTACTTGCGATCTTCCTAGTTCCAACTGCAGTGCTAATGCACCCATTCTGGAAAGAAACAGATGCAATGGCCAAAATGTCAGAACAGACAAATTTCCTAAAGGATCTAGCACTAGCTGGCGCAGCACTAATCCTTTACATCATGTAATTGTTCATAGATAAACAAAAAGGCGCAGAGAGATCTGCGCCTTTTTGTTTTGCCTAATTTTAGTTAAGCAAGCTTTGGTGCCCAATCCCCAGCTTGTTCAACAAGTGCACGAAGTTCATTCACACCTGAAGCATCAAGTGGCTTAAGTGGTCCACGAAGGAAGTTGCTTGGGAAACCAAGAATTCCAAGCAGTGCTTTGGTCTTGTTGATGTACTGACCGGATTCAGCATTAACTAGCAATGGCTTGATAGCAGCATATGCTTCAGCTCTAGTTGATGGATCAAGAATTCCAAGGTGAGCCTTAGGTAGCGCATTTGCAATACCTGCAATCCATGAAGTTACGCCGGCTTTAAAGAATTCGATTGAATCAACATCAGCACCACAAACTGGTTCGATGCGACCAGCAAAGTTGTTTTGAAGCATTGGAATGCGAGTTAAGTCGCCACTGGCTTCCTTGATACCGATGATGTATTCGTTATCGGCAACTTGTTCAAGTGCGTGCTGGGTGTAGCTAACACCGATACGTGCTGGGTAATCGTAAAGAATCGTAGGCATCTTTGCTGCGTTAACAACTGTAAAAGTGTGCGCCGCTAACTCATCTTCTGTTGGCACGCTGTAGGCAGGTGCAGCCAGCATTAAGCCATCACATTCCATGCGCTTGGCAAGTGCAGCGTGATCAAGAGCTGTGTTAGTTGCCATGCCACCAACACCTGAAAGCACTGGAAGACGACCATTATTTTGCTTCATGATGGTTTGAGTCACTAAGTGACGCTCATCTGGAGTGAGCGCATATGCTTCGCCAGTTGTGCCACAAGCAACTAAGCCGTTTACACCTTGTTCGATCAAAATTTCAGTGAAGGCAGCAACACCTTTGGTGTCTACTAATCCGTTTTCATCAAATTGTGTGATGACCGGGACGATCAACCCATCAAATTGCACTTTAGCCTCCTAGGGCGCTGTTCTTGTAGCCTTATAAATGTGCTGCCCCAAATCTACCCAACCGATAAATCTGGGCAAAAGCGACCTCTGATCCGAACTTTCGCTGGGCGAAAAGGACGCTTATCTGAAACCAGATTAAACATACTTCAAACCTTGCTTCCTAGGTATGTGATTTCACCAGATTTAAAAAAGCAGGACTACCGCAAAGTTTTAAATAACCCTGAAGTCATCATCGACTTTGGTGCTGGCATGGGTCAGCACAGCATGGCTCTTCTTGCAAAAGGCAAAGCTGTCGTTGCTGTTGATGTTCACACCGCTGGAATCTGTGACGTGGTTGGTTATGCAGATACTCGCGGCCATGACAAACTTCGAGTGTTCCATGGCGATGGCATCGGATTACTGCTTGAAGGGATTCAAGGAGAGTCAATCAGTGAAGTTCATGTGTATTTTCCAGACCCATGGCCTAAAGCGCGCCATGCAAACCGAAGATTATTCACACTTGGATTTCTAGAGATGGTCAGCAAAGTTTTAATGCCAAGTGGCAAAGTCCTTTTGGTAACCGACATCGATGAATACGCTGATGGCGCTCGTGAAGTTATTGGCCAAACCAAGCTTTTTAAAGAAATTAAATTCACCGATGAAGTAACAATGACTTCATTTCATAAACGCGCTCTAAAACTTGGCCATCGAATTCATAAATTCGCGTTGAAAAAGATTTAAGGCAGCGACCCAGTGTGCGCTAGAGCTAAGCGCACTAGTAAATCTTGGCCGCCTGTCATTTCCGCCGTTACCTGACGTGAAACAGCTTCGTGTGGCGTTACCCAAACCAAATCAAGTGCTGACTGACTTGGTTGGCAATCACCTTTAACTGGCACAACATAAACGAGTGAAACTGCGTGCTGGCGAGGGTCATGAAAACCTGAAAGATCAGGATCTGGGAAATATTCAGCAACTGTGAATGGTGCTGGATTGGTTGGAATCTGTGGCAGTGCCATCGCACCTAAATCTTTTTCGATGTGCCGAAGTAATGCATCACGAACTCGTTCACCATAAAGTACGCGACCAGAAATTACCGCGCGGCTAATTGATCCATCTGGACGGCCACGAAGAAGTAGCCCTATTTTTAAGACTCGACCTGATTCATCCACACGCACTGGGATTGCATCGACATAAACAATCGTTAACCGAGCGCGGGCATTTTCAAGTTCATCAGAAGGCAACCATGAAGGAACTATCTCGGTTATATCAGTCACTCACCTATTGTTACACGGCCATTTCTATGAACTAGGTAATTGGGCTATTTAACTCAAGTGACTAGCTAGTCGTGACGAGCTCGGCGTCCACGTGATGGCTGAGCCCCTCTGGCATACCAACGATCATCGCCAAACTCGACCTCAAGTGGTGCTTTAAACGCCAAACTCATTGGTTGACTTTTAATCACATCGTTAATCAATCCAACACTTGATACCTTGGCTTCAGAAAGCAAAAGTGCATGGGTGAAATTCGGTGGGATTTCTTCAACGTGATGAGTTACCAGAATCAAAGTTGGACTCATTGGATCAGCTGCCAAATTAGCAAGTCTGGCAACTAAATCTTCGCGGCCGGCAACATCTAGACCGGCCGCTGGTTCATCAAGAATCAGAATTTCTGGATCTGCCATCAGCGCACGTGCGATGTGGACACGTTTGCGTTCACCTTCGGAAAGTGTGCCAACTGTTCGCTGGGCTAATTCAGTTAATCCCCAATCACCAAGCAATTGCTTTGTGCGCTGGAAATCAATTTCGTCATATCGTTCTCGCCAGCGACCAGTAATGCCATAAGAAGCAGTTAAAACGCTATTGAAAACAGTTTCTTCTGGTGGCAAAAAGCTGTTAAGCGCCGCACTTGATAGACCTATTCGGCTTCGCAGTTCACGCACATCTGTTTTGCCAAGTTGTTTATCCAGAATTCTTGCTTGTCCAGTTGTTGGGTGCAGGTATCCAGTGCAGATCTGCATAAGCGTGGTTTTGCCAGCACCGTTTGGACCCATGATCACCCAGCGCTGATCTTCTTGAACTTGCCAAGTGATGCCATCAAGGATGTTGTTGGCACCACGGCGAACTGTCACATTGGCTAGATCGATGACACGACGCGCCGCTTCGCTAGATGTGTAGGTCACAGGAGTAATCTACCGTTCATGGAATATCCCGCAGCGATTGAATTGGCCATCTGGCTAAACCAATACCGCGTGGGTGCCATTTCGATGACAGATGCGATTAACGCTGCAGAAACCATCTCAAATGTGACCGAAGTTCACAACGCAAGCGAGCCTGTTAGCTGGTCAAAGTTAATCCGAAACATGCCTTTTTCAGCTGTTCCTTACTACGCAATTTTGCCAACACCTGGAAACACTTTTGGGCTTGATGCCAAAGTTCACCAGAGTTTTGATTTAACCGAAGGTGTTTGTGTTCTAAGCCAACAGGTTGTGCTTGGTCAGGTTTACGGTGAGAACCCAACTTGGAAAATCACCCACATTAATAAACCACTTGTCGTTCCAGATCCACGAATCGCAAGAGCTCAACTAAACGCATTAATTGAAACAGCCGCAGCTCAATTAAGCACTATTGATGTGTCCGGTGACCGTGAAGAAATCGATCAGGGACTTCACCAACTAAAACCAATTCATTTGCCACCGGCACTTCCAAATCGAGCCAAAGTCGATCTAGAACTTGCCCAGCGTATTTGGCTGATCGCCCAGTTTGGTATTTCAGATTCCCAGGTTCATTCCAGTCCAAGTTCTGATGATGTGCGAGTGCAAACACTTCAGCAACTTCGCACAGCCGCTCTTGAACTTATGGCAGCCAGCACTGCCGTTGCTTAAGTAAACATCCAATAGTCTTTACCTTGTGACTGATGTTCTTGTCTTGACCATAAGCGGCCAAGATCAATCTGGTGTCACCGCTGGGTTAACTGAAGCACTTTCAGGTCTTCCATTAACCGTTAGACAGCTTGAACAAATTGTCTTGCAGGGTCACCTTGTTTTAGGTGTGGCGGTCCAATCAACCACTGATGACTCAGTACTTGATCAAGCTGTTATAACCGCAAAGGCATTTGCTAAATCACGTGCGATGCAAGTTGATCATCGCAGGGTTAATCAAGATGACTTTGACCATCGAATCGATCGAATCATAGTCACAGTTCTAGGCAGTCCACTTGTGCCAAGATCGATTAGCGCAATCGCCAAAACTATTGCCAGCCTTCATGGCAACATCGATCGAATTCGTCAGGTTGCTAACTACCCTGTTACGGCTGTTGAATTTGAAGTCGGCGGTGTTGACAAGTTAGAGCTTCGCGAAAAACTTGCCAAAGTTGCCAGAGCAAATGAAATCGACATCGCAGTCCAGGATGCAGGTTTAGATCGGCGCGGAATTCATTTGGTTGTCATGGATGTTGATTCCACGTTCATCCAAGATGAAGTTATAGATCTTTTAGCGGCCAAAGCCGGTGTTGCTGCTGAGGTATCGGAAATTACTCATCGCGCCATGAACGGTGAACTTGATTTTGAACAGTCACTGCGCCAACGGGTTAGCAAACTAAAAGGCCTTAAGGAATCTCAGGTTCATCAGATTTTAGATGAAATTAAATTAACTCCTGGCGCCGCGACGTTATGCCGAACACTTAACCGTCTTGGTTTCCACATCGCTTTAGTTAGTGGTGGCTTTAGTCAGGTGGTCGCTCCCCTTGCAGCGCGCATGGGTGTTGAACATTTCCGCGCAAATGAACTTGAAATTATTGATGGCATAGTCACGGGCAATTTAGTTGGACCGATTATTGATCGAGCTGCCAAAGCAGAAGCTCTAAAAGAGTTTGCAGCTCAGCATGAAATTCCGATGAGTCGCACGGTTGCAATTGGTGATGGTGCCAACGACCTAGACATGCTGCATGCAGCAGCTCTTGGAATTGCATTTAATGCCAAACCATTTGTTCGTGATTCAGCACATGCATCAGTGAACACGCCATATTTGGATACGGTGCTTTTTGTTTTAGGTATTACCCGCGATCAAATTGATCGTGCCGATGAAAAATCCGCTAAGGATTGATCAAGGTCCACCTTGTGAGTGCACGCCACCATCAACGTGAATAATTTCACCGGTGGTTGCTGGGAACCAATCACTAAACATTGCAACACATGCTTTTGCAGTTGGCACAGGATCACTTGTGTCCCAACCAATTGGAGCGCGACGTTCCCACATCGGACCGAACTGATCAAATCCAGGAATACCTTTTGCAGCGGTTGTGTAAAGCGGACCAGCAGCGATCAAATTAACTTTCACACCTTTTGGACCAAGGTCACGCGCTAAGTAACGGCAGGTTGATTCAAGTGCTGCTTTTGAAACACCCATCCAGTCATAGAACGGCCAAGTGACGGTTGCATCAAAATCAAGACCAAGAACTTGAGCGCCGCGACCTTGCATTAGCGGCAAGCACGCCATGCTCAGTGATTTAAGTGAGTAAGCAGAAATTTCAAGGGCTACTTTTACGTCTTCCCATTCGGTATTTAGGAAGTTGCCACCTAAAGCAGCTTCTGGCGCGAATGCAATTGAGTGCAAAACACCATCAAGATGTGGCACATGTTCTTTGATAGCGCCAGCTAAGTTTTCCAAATCTTCTTTGTTGGTTACATCTAGTTGAACAATTGGTGGTTCAACAGGAAGACGACCAGCGATTCGCTTGGTGATACTTGTGGTTCGGCCAAATGAACTTAAGACAATGTTTGCGCCTTGCTCTTGGGCCAAGCGAGCCACGTGATAAGCAATTGATGAATCAGTTAAGACACCTGTAACCAAAATGTTCTTGCCATCAAGAATTCCCATGAAATTAGTGTCCCATTCCTAGTCCGCCATCAACTGGAATTACCGCGCCAGTGATGTATCCAGCTTCTTCTGAGGCCATAAATTTCACAACATCGGCAATTTCTTCTGGGCTGGCATAACGGCCAAGTGGCACGTTGCCCACAATTGCACTCTTGCGCTCTTGCGTTAATTCAGCAGTCATGTCGGTATCAACAAATCCTGGGGCGATCACATTTGCCGTAATACCGCGTGATCCAAGTTCACGGGCAAGTGATCTGGCAGCGCCAACTAGACCTGACTTTGAGGCTGCGTAGTTAACCTGGCCAGCTGAGCCCATTAGGCCTACAACACTTGAAATGAAAATTAGACGGCCTTTACGGGCCTTCATCATGGTCTTAGATGCTCTGCGGGCAACTCGGATTGCGCCATAGAGATTGGTGTTAATTACATCTTCGATGTCTTCATCTGACATTCGCATGATTAAACCATCACGGGTTATGCCCGCATTGGCTACCGCAACATCAACTTGACCGTATTTTTCTTCAATTTCATTAAAAGCCGCTTCAACACTTTCGGTATTTGAAACATCGCACTTGACTACGTTTAGACCGCTAATCGGTTCACCTGAGCGGCTGGTCACAACGACTGTGTCGCCGGCCTCTTGGAATTTACGGGCAATAGATAAACCAATGCCACGATTGCCACCTGTTACCAAAACAACTCGGGTCATTGGTCTAGGTTATCGGTAATGAACATTAATCCTGAAAATCTAGCGGCCATTGCCCTAGAAATTGTTGGTAGTAGTGGCGCTTCTGTTGGCCAGGTGCGCATAGCCCGTCACGATACCCGTGGGATTGCACTTCGCGATGGTCAAGTTGAAAATGTGGCTAGTGATAACTCAACTGGATTAAATGTTCGTGTTGTTCATAACGGCGCTTGGGGTTTCGGTGCCACCACAGAACTAAGTGAAGCAGGTGTTAAGAAGGCAGCTGCTGCAGCACTTGAAATGGCAAAGATCAGTAGCGCAGTTTCAACTGATGTAGTGGATCTTGCTGATGAACCCGTTCACGGAAAAGTTTCTTGGAAACTTCCAGTTGAAATTGATCCAATGCAAGTTCCTGATAGTGAAGTTATCGCATTGCTTAAAAGCTGGCATGAAAAAGTTTCCAAGCATGGCGCGGTTCATCACGTTGATGTTCAGGCTGCCATGGGCAAAGACGTTACTTTCTTTGCGGATTTAACTGGGAATGAAATCTCACAAGAGCGTGATCGCACAAGTGCGTCGCTAACTGCGGTTCATGTTGGTGAAAATGGTTTTGATGACATGCGCACCTGCGCCCCGCCAGCTGGCCGCGGCTTTGAATACTTACTTGGCAATGGCTGGGATTGGGATGAGGAACTTTCAAGAATTCCCGAATACTTAGATGAGAAAACAAAGTCACCATCTGTTGAAGCTGGCCTTTGGGATTTAGTTATTGACCCAACTAATTTGTGGTTAACGATTCATGAATCGATTGGCCATGCAACGGAATTGGATCGAGCACTTGGTTATGAAGCTAATTACGCCGGATCTTCGTTTGCAACGATCGATAAATTAAACAATTTCAAGTACGGCAGCAACATCATGAATGTCACAGGTGATCGAACTGCAGCGCATGGTTTATCAACTGTTGGTTTTGATGATGAAGGCGTTGCTGCCCAGCAATGGAATCTAATCAAAGATGGCATCTTGGTTGGTTACCAAACAGATCGAAACATTGCCAAAAAGATCGGCTTGAGTAGATCAAATGGTTGTGCGTTTGCCGATTCCCCGCTGCATGTGCCAATTCAAAGAATGCCAAATGTTTCCTTGCAGCCAGGCAAAGAAGATCTTTCAACAAATGAGTTAATCAGCCAAGTTGACCGCGGTATCTACATCGTTGGCGATAAATCATGGTCAATTGACATGCAGCGTTATAACTTTCAGTTCACGGGACAGCGATTTTATGAAATTAGAAACGGCAAAATCATTGGTCAACTAAAAGATGTGGTCTACCAATCAAAGACACCAGACTTCTGGGGATCAATGTCAGCAGTTGGTGGCAAGCAAACTTACTTACTTGGCGGTGCACTTAACTGTGGCAAAGGACAACCAGGACAAACAGCGCCAGTTAGCCATGGTTGTCCAAGTGCTGTTTTTAGAAACATAAATGTGCTTAATGGCAAAGCTGAGGCTGGCTCATGAGTGAATTAAACATTTCGCAAGCTACTGAATACGCACTTGAACTGCTTGGTAAATCAGGTGGCGTTGCTGTTGGCGAGGTTAGTGACAGTGCAAACATTCGCTGGGCTAATTCTTCTTTAACAACAAATGGAAACTCAGTTGAGCAATCCCTTTCGATTGCAGCATTTGTTGAAGTTAAAGGCGGCACAGCTTGCGGTATCGCAAGTGGACAGATTCGAACAAAAGATGATGTCGTAAAACTGGTTGAAAAGAGTAAAGCAAGTGCCCATGCAGCTGGCGTTGCCGAAGATGCAAACGAACTAGCTGCTGGTAATGCTTCTAATGATTTTGGCAAAGCGCCTGCAACAACAGATTTATCAGGTCTTGAAAAAGTTTCTAAAGACCTTGGGCAAGTAATGAAAAATAATGAGTCCCAATATTTTGGATATAGTGAAATCTCAACTGACACTATTTACTTAGCAACTTCTGCTGGCTTACGGGCAAGATTTGAACAAAGCTCAAGTCGATTCGAACTGTGCGCTAAATCAACTGATAGAACTCGATCATCTTGGTCTGGTGAAAGTGGAATTTCACTTAACAATGTTAATGTTTTTAAACATGCAAGGACTGTTGACCAAGGCCTAGTTCATCAAAAGAACAAAATCGATGTGACACCTGGCAAACACAATGTGACCCTTTCGCCAAGTGCAGTGGCTGATTTGATGATCTATCTGATGTGGACCGCATCAGCCAGAGAAGCAGCGGAAGGACGCTCGGTTTTCTCTGGCCCAGCTGGTGGGACCAAAATTGGCGAGCAATTAACTAATCGCAAATTTAACTTAACTTCTGATCCAAAGTACAAAGGTCTTGAAACCATAAACCAGGTCATAAGTATGGGGTCGTCTTCTTTTGCCAGCACATTTGATACTGGTCTTGAGATTCCAGCAGTTAACTTGATTGAAGATGGAAAATTAAAGGCATTGGGAAGCAGTCGCTACACCTCATCTCTTGCAAAACTTCCATTTACTCCCCTAGCTGACAACATCATTGTTAGCGATGCAGGTGGCACCGGTGATTTAAATCAACTTGCTGCGCGGATGAAAAATGGTTTGTTAATAACATGTCTTTGGTACATCCGGGAAGTTGATCCACAGTCACTTCTGCTAACTGGATTAACCCGCGACGGTGTTTACGTGGTTCAAGACGGGGAAATTATTGGCACTGCAAATAATTTCCGATTTAACGAATCGCCAGTTGGAATGTTAAATCGAATTACAGATGCTGGTGATTCAACATTTTGTTTACCAAGAGAATGGGCTGATTGGTTCTCTCGAGCCAAAGTTGCCCCGCTAACAATTGCCGACTTTAATCTGTCGACAAAGTCAGATGCGATTTAAGCATCTTCTAAGCGGAATCCAACTTTCATACCAACCTGCACGTGCGCAACTTCGCCATCGCGGATGTTGCCACGGATCTCGGTGACTTCGAACCAATCTAGGTGGCGCAATGTTTCAGCTGCCCGCTTAATCCCATTCTTGATTGCACTATCAATGCCATCAGGTGAGGTGCCAACTATTTCAGTTATGCGGTAAGTGCGGTTAGACATTAGGCCTCCAGATGCTTGTTTCTTGATATCACCGTAGCCTAGATGTATGGCAGATAAGCAAGAGGTCCACTCGATCACTTCAGCTGTCGTTCCCCTATCTAATGACCAAAAGGGACGCGAAACGCGCTATCTGTGGTCAATGAGTCTTCGAACTGTTTGCTTTGTTCTAGGCGTCGTGACTGAAGGCATCTGGCGTTGGATCTTCATGTCAGGTGCAGTCTTTCTTCCGTATTTTGCAGTAATCATCGCAAATGCTGGCCGCGAACGCGGAGCTTGGCGCGGTAATGGTGCTTTCATTGAAAACAACAAAGAACTGAACTAGCGCTTAAATGTTTGAAGTTCTGTTAACCAAAAAATGGATTTCACTGACTCTTATCGTTTTGATTTTGAATCCAGCGTTTAAGAGTCTTTCTGATTGGCAGTATCGACGGCTTGCGACAAGACAAGAATTCAACGCTCAAATAATTAATGCTCAGAAATTACCTGCATCTGAATTCACTTCAATTGCGCCAAATGGTCAGATTCAGAATCAAACTGATCTTTGGCGGACAGTTACTGCAGTGGGTTCATTCTTAGTTAGCGAACAATACTTACTTCGCAAAAGAAGTCTTGAATCTGAAGCTGGGTTATGGGTTGTAACCCCATTTAGAACTGTTGATGGCGAAGTTATTACTGTTGTTCGAGGATGGACAGCAGCTGGAGCAAGTGCCACTGAAAATCCGAAACTTTCAGCAATAACCACGGATCAAATCTCTTTGACTGGAAGATTGCGTGAAATCACACCTAAATATTTTGATGAGCCTAGTGATCTACCCTCAGGTCAACGAATGGGAATAGATCCAAAATATGGCGACGCTTATTTAGAACTTGTTAGTTCAAGCCCACAACTTAATTCCCCGGAAATTGTGCATTTACCGATGCCAACTTTGACTGATGGACCACACCATTCATACGCCTTGCAATGGCTGTTATTTATCGTGATGTTAGATGGTGGTTATTTAATTTTGCTTCGCAACGATTTAATCGAGCGGCGCAAACTGACGGTTGTATAAATCTGAATACAACCCGTTTTTCGATAGCAATTCTTCATGTGATCCTTGCTCAACAATCGAACCATTTTCTAGAACCACTATCTGATCTGCTTGGCGGATCGTTGCCAAACGGTGTGCGATGACAATTGAAGTTCGATCTTTAAGAGCGTTTGAAAGTGCATCTTGTACCAAAGCTTCATTTTCACTATCCAAGTGAGCTGTTGCCTCATCGAGAATGACGACATCAGGTGCTTTAAGTAGAAGTCTGGCGATGGCTAAACGCTGCTTCTCGCCACCACTTAAGCGGTGTCCGCGGTCACCAACGACAGTGTCAAGACCTTCTGGAAGATCTCTAATCATGCTGGCAATTTGCGCATCCTCGCAGGCTTTCCACATTTGCTCATCTGTGGCGTCCAACTTGGCATACTGCAGATTTGTTCGAATCGTGTCGTGGAACATGTGGGCATCTTGAGTAACCACACCTACAACTTCTTGAATCGATTTTTGGGTTGCATCTCGCAAGTCAATACCATTGATCAAAACTTGACCATCAACTGGATCAAAAAGTCTTGGTACAAGTGAAGTTAATGTACTTTTACCGGCACCTGATGGACCAACAAGTGCGACCATTTGCCCTGGTTCTACTTTGATGTTTACGCCTTTAAGAATCAATTCTTCACTTGCTGGAAAATCAGTGCGCGCAACACTTTCTAAGCTGGCAAGGGATACTTCTTCAGCAGTTGGATACCTAAACTGAACATCTTTGAGTTCAACTCTTGCTGGGCCTCGCTTAAGGTCAACGGCATCGCTTTTGTCTCGAACCATTGGCTTTAAATCTAAAACTTCAAAAACTCGATCAAAAGAAACAAGTGCGGTCATCACATCAACGCGAACGTTTGCAAGCGCTGCCATAGGTGTGTATAGCCGACCAAGAAGTGCAACTAATGCAAGAAGAGTTCCAAGAGTTAAGGAACCAGTAACAACGGCTACGCCACCCATGCCATAAACAAGAGCCGTAGCAACTGATCCAACAAGCATCATGGCGGTGAAAAAGACTGTGGCTGCCATTGTGATGCGAACACCTACATCTCTTACTTTCAGTGCACGCCCCGCGTATTCAGAAACTTCGTGATCTGGTTTTCCAAAAAGTTTCATTAATAGCGCACCTGAAACATTGAAACGTTCAGCAATCTGTGTGCTCATATCAGCATTTAGTTCAACTTGTTCAGTTGTTAATTTTTGTAGCCTTGCACCTACGCCTTTTGCAGCAAATAGGAAAATCGGTAGTAAGACCAGTGAAGCGATGGTTATTCGCCAACTAAGTGCAAACATTGTGGTCAAGACAATGGACAAACTAATTAGGTTGCCGATAATTCCACCCAGAGTTGAGGTGAAAGCTCGCTGAGCGCCAAGTACATCGCCATTTAGTCGGCTAACTAAAGCGCCGGTCTGGGTTCTAGTGAAGAACGCAATCGATTGGCGCTGCACATGATCAAAAACCTGAACACGCAATTTATAGATTAGTGATTCGCCAATTGAACTTTGCTGCCAA
Source organism: Actinomycetota bacterium (assembly GCA_041179585.1). GTDB lineage: Bacteria > Actinomycetota > Actinomycetes > S36-B12 > UBA5976 > UBA5976. The sequence goes on along the minus strand of JBEGTB010000025.1, from coordinate 5,062 downwards.
CGATTTAGTACACCGATGGCTGCTTCAAAAATCGAAATGCCTGCGATTAGAAGTGCAGTGTTAATTACCGCTTGCTTATCACCTGATGGAATCGCTTCGTCAACGATTTTCTTGAAAAGTAGCGGCTGCCAAACAACAATTACTGACTGGATGATTAGAACGACAAGGTAGAAAAAGATTTCAATTTTGAAGTCTTTGGCGTAACTGCCAATTCGTTTTAAAGTTTCTTTGCCAATACTTTGGCCAATTACTGACTTATCTGAGGCAAAGCCTCGCATGGCAAAATACGCAGCTGGACCGCCATGCATGCTCATTTATAAAGTCCTTTGGTTAAGCAAGTGCGATTAGATCTAGGTAATCAGCACTCCACAAGTCTTCCACGCCATCAGGAAGCAATAGAACACGCTCTGGATTTAATGCATCAACAGCGCCTTCATCGTGCGTAACCAAAACTACTGCACCTTCAAAATGAGCAAGTGCATCAAGGATTTCAGCGCGGCTTGCGGGATCTAAGTTGTTTGTTGGTTCATCTAAAAGCAGAACGTTTGCTGCCGAGACAACAAGCATCGCCAAACTTAATCGAGTCTTTTCCCCACCAGATAGAACTCCTGCAGGCTTGTTCACTGCATCGCCACTAAATAGGAATGAACCCAAAACTGATCGCATCTGGGTGTCATTTAAGTCAGGTGAGGCACTGCGCATGTTTTCTAGAACTGTGCGATCAGCATCTAAAGTTTCGTGTTCCTGGGCGTAGTAGCCAATCTTTAATCCATGACCTGGTTGGATTTCACCAGTGTCAGGTTTATCAACACTTGCCAAAATACGTAGCAAAGTTGTTTTGCCTGCGCCGTTAAGGCCAAGAACTACTACTTTGCTACCACGGTCAATTGCTAAATCAACATCGGTGAAAATTTCTTGCGAGCCATAACTGCGACTTAGACCTTGTGCCATAAGTGGCGTCTTGCCGCAAGCTGCTGGAGTTGGGAATCTAAGTTTTGCTACGCGATCTGAAACCCGCTCTGCTTCAAGTCCGTCACGAAGTTTTTCTGCACGTTTAAGCATGCTTTGCGCAGCTTTTGCTTTACTTGCTTTAGCCCGCATGCGATCTGCTTGTTGTTGAAGCACATTTGCTTGCTTTTCAGCGTTAGCCCGTTCACGTTTACGACGACGTTCGTCATCTTCACGTGCGGTTAAATATGCTTTCCAGCCAACGTTATAAATGTCCAGCGCTTGCCTATTGGCATCTAGGTGAAAAACACGGTTAACGGTTGCTTCCAAAAGTTCAACATCGTGACTGATCACAATCAAGCCACCTTGATGGTTTGCTAAGAAACCTCGTAACCAGGAAATGGAATCAGCATCTAAGTGGTTTGTTGGTTCGTCGAGCAAGAGTGTTTGCGCATCACTAAACAGAATTCGTGCAAGTTCAATGCGACGGCGTTGACCACCAGAAAGCGTTCCTAAGGTTTGCTTTAAAACATTTGGAGTTAAGCCAACGCTTGCAGCAAGTGATGAAGCTTCACTTTCAGCAGCATAGCCACCGGCAGTTTGAAATTCAGCTTCAGCGTTTGTGTATTTACGCATCGCTTTATCGCGCACATCTTCATCAGTGCTAGCCATTTCCACTTCAAGTGCGCGCATGCGCTTAACTAAAACATCCAAACCACGAGCACTAAGAATTCGATCAAGTGCAACAACTTCAAGATCACCTGTTCGCGGATCTTGTGGCAAGTAGCCAACACCAGTTGCAGCTACCGTCCCAGCAGCAGGTTGATTTTGTCCAGCAAGCACTTTGGTCAAAGTGGTTTTGCCAGCACCATTTCGACCAACTAATCCAACGCGATCGCCCGCATCAATACGAAATGTGGCACCTTGAAGAAGTAAATCGGCTCCAGCGCGCAACTCAATACCAGTTGCTTGTATCACTTAAAAACCGATCCTAGAAATGAAATTTAATTAAACGTTAAAACCAAGAGCGCGAAGCATTTCGCGACCTTCGTCAGTGATTTTGTCTGGACCCCATGGTGGCATCCAAACCCAGTTAAGTTTGAAATCTGAAACATGGCCATCAAGAGCAGCTCTGGTTTGATCTTCGATTACATCTGTCAATGGGCAGGCAGCACTTGTTAAAGTCATGTCGATAGTTGCAACGTTCTTGTCATCGAGTGTTACGCCATAAACCAACCCAAGATCAACAACGTTAATCCCAAGTTCTGGGTCAACTACGTCACGAAGTAATTCAAATACGTCGTCTTCTTTTAATGTCTCCACAACTACCCTTTTTCCGTTATCTATTATTACCCAGCATTTGGCTTACTCTGTGCCTGAATGACAGCGTCTTTCCAGGCCATCCATGCAAGCAGTGCACATTTAACTCGTGCAGGATATGCCGATACCCCAACCAGGGCTATGCCATCTCCAAGTAAATCTTCATTTGGTTCTTCAGCTCTTTGCATCATGGCGACCATATGTTCAACTGCCTTTTCGCCCTCAGCCAAAGACTTTCCATCTAATTGGTCAAACAAAATTGATGCTGAGGCTTGGCTGATTGAACAACCAACATTGTCATAGTGAATCTTGAATTTGTCGGTGCCAGCAATTGCCTCAACCTGCAAAGTGATTTCATCGCCACACGTTGGGTTCACGTGATGAACTTCGGCAGCCGGATTTTCGCCAAGTCCTTTGCCATGTGGGTGTTTGTAGTGATCAAGAATGATCTCTTGATACATGTTTTCTAGTTTCATCTAGGACACCCCAAAGAATTCTTTTGCTTTGATGATGCCATCTCGCAAAGCATAAACATCAGCTTCATCGTTATAGATATAAAAAGTGGCTCTAGTTGTGGCTTGAACGCCGTAACGATTGCACGCTGGTTTAGCACAATGCTGACCCACACGAACTGCAATTCCTTGTTCATCAAGAACTTGGCCTAAATCGTGCGGATGAATTTGCTCAACTACAAATGAAACTGCCGATCCACGATTTTGGGTATCGGTTGGACCGATTATGCGAACACCAGGAATTTCACCAACAAGTTTTAACGCTAATTGCGTTAATCCGTGTTCGTGTGCAGCGACTTTTTCCATACCGATTGCTGTTAAGTAATCAACTGCTGCCGCTAGTCCAACAGCTTGGGCAGCCATTGGAACACCAGCTTCAAAACGAGCTGGCGGATCAGCAAAAGTTGTTTTTTCCATCGATACTGATGCGATCATCGAGCCGCCAGTAATAAACGGTGGCATCGCATGCAACAGTTCGCTTCTTCCCCATAGGCATCCAATACCTAGCGGACCGAGCATCTTGTGACCACTCCAGGTAATGAAGTCAACTCCAAGCTCTTTCACATCAACGCTCATATGCGGAACACTTTGGCAAGCATCAAGAAGAACTAACGTGTCAAACTGCTTAGCGATTTTAACGATCTGATCAATCTCATTGACCGTACCAAGAAGGTTTGATTGATGAGTTAGTGAAATGATTTTTGTCTTAGAAGAAATCAGCGAAGCAAGATTTGTTAGATCTAATCGACCTTCATCGTTTAGGCCAATCCACTTCAATGTCACACCGGTTTTTTCAGCTAATTCTTGCCAAGGAACTAAATTTGCGTGGTGTTCCATTTCAGTGACAAGAAGTTCATCACCTGGTGCCAAAACAAACTTTTCACTTCCTGCTGGAAGTGGTTTGTGGTGTGCTGCTTTCAAAGTGGCATTTAAAAATGCATAAGCGACCAAATTTATTGCTTCAGTTGCGTTCTTGGTGAACACAATTTCGTTAGCCGGTGCGCCAACAAATTTTGCAATTTTCTGGCGAGCTAATTCATAGGCATTAGTTGCTTCTTCAGCTAACTGATGCGCACCGCGATGAACAGCCGCATTGTGCTTTTCATAGAACTCACGTTCAGCATCTAAAACTTGTCTTGGCTTTTGCGATGTTGCACCGCTATCAAGGTAGACCAACTTCTTTCCATCGCGCACAGTACGCGAAAGAATTGGGAAGTCCGCCTTGATTGCGGCAACATCGAGAAGACTCATTGAAATTTAGGCAGTCACGAACTGGGCGTAACCGTTTTCCTCGATTTCAGTTGCTAGTTCTGGCCCACCTTCACGAACAATGCGTCCGTTATGGAAGACGTGAACGAAGTCAGGCTTTACGTAGTTCAGAATGCGGGTGAAGTGGGTGATCACAAGCATGCCGGTTTCACCAGTAGCGCGAACACGGTTTATACCTTCAGAAACAACGCGAAGTGCATCAACGTCAAGACCTGAGTCAGTTTCATCAAGAACTGCAATCTTTGGCTTGATTAATTCCATTTGAAGAATTTCAGTGCGCTTACGCTCACCACCAGAGAAGCCTTCATTAACGCTACGTTCAGCGAATGTGGGATCGATTTGAAGACCTGCCATTGAGTCTTTCATCTCTTTAATCCAGTTACGTAGGTTTGGCGCTTCGCCGCGGATTGCAGTGATTGCAGTACGCAAGAAGTTAGAAACTGATACACCTGGCACTTCAACTGGATACTGCATCGCAAGAAATAGTCCAGCGCGAGCGCGTTCATCAACTGACATTTCAAGCACATCTTGACCATCAAGAGTCACGCTGCCGCCAACGATGTCATATTTAGGATGCCCAGCAATGGCATAAGCCAATGTTGATTTACCAGAACCGTTAGGTCCCATAAGTGCGTGGGTTTCACCAGCACGAACAGTTAAATCAACACCACGAAGAATGTCTTTTGGACCTTCATCTGTTGAAACTTGAACTTGTAAGTTCTTGATTTCTAATACGGACATTTATTTCTCCTTGGCTTTCATTGAAACAAGTATTTGTGGGTTTTCGTCTTCGCCCTCTAAGGCAACTTCATAGGTATCAAGCGGGGTAACAGCTGGCGGACTTGTAGGCGCGCCAGTTTTTAGATCAAATGCAGCGCCGTGCAAAAAGCACTCGATGTTGCAACCGCTTATTTCCCCATCGCTTAAGGAAACGTCTTGATGGGTGCAAACATCGCTAACTGCATAAACTTCACGATCAACAACAGCAACAAGTACATCGCGACCAGCAACGG